>JBAWCX010000739.1:0-6559 GCA_049590495.1 Binatus sp. (SeqCode) | reverse complement strand
ACGATCACGAACGCCTCATTCGCGAACTCCAGCAGGAGCGTGAGGACGCCAGCGATGACGATATAGAGGCGTTGATCGACAAGATCATGCCGATCCTCGAGCAGCATCGCGATCTTGCACAAATCCTCATGAAGAAGGAGCAGGCCTAACCGGCCCGATCGGAACCATGGCTCAAGAATCAGACGCGTCAAGTGTTGAAGTGGATCGAGTTTCGTGGGGTAGGCGGCTCGCTGCTGGAATCGCCGACGGAATCCTCAGCGCCATACTTATGATGGGTTTCATGATGGCCTATTCGAGTGTTACCGGCGCGGGCATAACCATGCCGCTCAAGGCGCTCGGTGCGCTGGTCTACGGAGTTGAAGCGCTGGTCGCAGGCTCGATGGCGATGCTGGCCGGCGCCGGCATTCAACTGGGATTTTCGATCGTGCTGGGAATTCTGTTTGGGCTATGCACTTCGCGGCGGACGTCGATAGTAGGGGCGCTGTTTGTGGGGATCGCGGTTGGAATCGTCATCTGGGTTGCGATGGAACTGATCGTACTGCCGAACATGAACCCGACGATGGCGGCGCGGGTTGCGCTGATGCCGATGGCGTACTTCGTCGCGCACCTGCTGTACGGTATCGGTCTCGGCATGACTCCTGTCTTCGTCCGCACGTTCAGCAGAAAGCGTCACGACCATCGCCGCGTAGAGCGCGAGGCGGAAGCTTTACCGATTTAATCGAGCAGGTGCGTCATGAGCGCTTATCGAAAGCATCGGTTTCTTTTCTGGGTCGGAGGGATATTTGCGACGCTGATCGTCGCGTTGTTCGTCGCCTCATTCTTCCTCGATGACATAGTCCGGGCGCGAACCCAGGCGGCGATGAACCAGAAGCTCAAGGGCTACCATGTGGCGCTAGCCCATGCGCACCTACAACTGGTCGGCGGGATTCTTACGTTGAATGGCCTCAAGGTCATTCAGCAGGCCCATCCGCGTCCAGCGGTTGCCGACGTTCCAATGATGCGCTTCCACATCCAGGTGAAGGAACTTTTCTCACGACGGGTAGTGGCGGACGTGCTCCTTTCGCATCCGAAGGTTCACATCGATCAGACGCAGTTGGTGGCGGAGAAGAAAGACAAGGTCTCGATCAGGCAGAAGGGTTGGCAGGACGCGCTCGAGGCGGCTTACCCGTTCAAGGTCAACCGGTTCACTATCGAGGATGGCGACGTCGTCTATATTCAGGATGCGGTGAATCCGCCACTGCATCTGGCGAAGCTCAACTTCACGACCGATAACATCCGCAACATCCACGCGCCCGAGAACGACTACCCGTCGCGGTTTCACGCTACCGTGGTGATCTTCGGCACGGGCAGGGCCACTATCGACGGGCATGCCAACTACCTGGAAGAGCCTTTCCCGGGCGCTCGCGCGCATTACACGATTGCCGAGGTGCCGCTGAGTGCGTTCGATCCCGAGATACGCCAGATCAATATCGCGATGAGCGGAGGGCGGCTATCCAGCAACGGCATCCTCGAGTACTCGCCCAAGATAACCAGGATCGATGTCGACAACGCGACCGTCGACGCGGTTGACATCGGCTATGTTCATTCGCCGGCGACTCAGCAGGCGGAAGCGCAGCGGGTAAAAGAGACAGGCAAGCAGATCGAGAAGCAGAACAACCGTCCGGCAGTCGATATCAGCGTGCGCGAGTTCGACATCAACCGCAGCAATTTCTCGTTCACCGACAAGACCAGCAACCCGAACTATAAGGTCTTCATCAATGACACCGGCCTTGCGCTCAAGAATCTGTCCAATCATCAGAATCAAGGGCCTGCGGATTTTGCGCTTCACGGCAAGTTCATGGGCAGCGGCGATACCAGCATATCGGGTGATTTCCTGGCCAGCCAACATGGACCCGCATTCAACCTGAAGGTCGCGATCCAGAACACTGACCTGCCCTCGATGAATGACATCCTGCGCGCGCACGGGCGCTTCGACGTGGCGGCCGGCAAATTCTCGGTGTTCTCGGAGGTCGCCATCAAGGACGACAACATCGACGGCTACGTGAAGCCGATGTTCGCGGACCTCAAGGTCTATGACTACCAGAAGGACAAGGGCACCCCGGTTCTGCATCAGGCCAAGGAGCTGGCGATAGCAGGCGCGTCTCATCTCTTCAAGAATTCCAGCACCAAGCAGGTGGCGACCGACATAGACCTCAAGGGAAAATTGACGAGTCCGGATACCAGCACATGGCAGGCGATTGCCCAGGTGCTGCGCAACGCGTTTGTCGAGGCGATAATCCCAGGCTTCGATCGCGCCGTAGCGTCGAACGCCGGTGCCGATACCGTCAAGCAGGCCCGCGCGCGCTAGCCGCGAATTCGTCCGGATACTCTCATTCCCGCTACTTCCCGGTGCCGGTCAGCCGCACCGGCATGGTGCCGTTCGCGTTGTCTTTGATGGTCAGGGTTCCGGTCTGCTTCCCCGCCGTGCTCGGCATAAACGTCACTGAGATCGTGCAAGATGAACCGGCCGGCAGGCTCGGTGGACAGCCGTTGTTCGGCATGAAGACCCCCGGCATGTCGGAAGTCATCTCGATCAACACCGCCTCTCCGGGATGCTTCTTGCTGCCTTTGGGATTGGACACCTTCACGTTTTTCGCTTTGCTCGACGTTCCGACCGTGGTCTTGGAGAACTTGAGCGCTTTCGGCGTGACCTTGAGCGTCACCTGCACGGCGGTCGGCGTGGCAGTTGGCGTCGCGGTTGCCGTTGCGGATGCGGTCGCAGTTGCAGTAGCCGTTCCTGTTGCAGTGCCGGTTGCTGTTGCAGTGGCCGTTTCGGTGGCGGTTGGCGATGCGGTCGCAGTAGCACTCGCAGTTGCGCTCTGCGTCGCGCTCGGTGTGGCGGATGGGGTCGTGGTGGCCGTCGACGTTGTCGATGCAGTCGAAGTCGCCGTCGCGGTCCGTGTCGGAGTGGCAGTGGCAGTCGCAGTCGCGGTCGCGGTTGCCGTCGGCTCGTGGAACTCGAACGCACCGATATCGCAATTTCCGCTGGCCCCGTCTTCGGGGTCGGGCCGAGGCATGCCGCGCTGGTCGCAGGTGAGCTGGAGAGATGACGAGGTGGAGCAGGGGTTCAACGAGCCCGCAGGATAGGTGCACGACGCGAACGGGATCTGGTCGATGGCCGGGCTGCCAGCGAGCAGTGCGATGGTCTCGGTCGGCCCGCCGTTCATCGCAAGTCCCGCGGGATCGAGGCCAATGGCGCTGGTTGGTGATTCGACCATGTTGCCGTTGGTGCCGTTGGTGAAGCAGGTGCCGTCATCGGCGATGTTAAAGCTGGCGTCGGTAACCGCAGTACCACAATTGCCGCCGGTGCTGCCCGCCAAAATGGTACCCTTGAGACTGACGGTGCCGGCGGAGTTGACGATGCCGCCGCCGAGGGTGCCCTGGTTGCCGGAGAATGTGCTGTTGGTGACGGTCAGCACGGCGCCGGGGCCCCCGTTAATGCTAAAGATGGCGCCGCCGAAACCTTCGGCGCCGGTCGCACCGGTCGCGCCAGTCGCCTGGTTGTCCGAAAACGTGCTGTTGGTGACGGTCGCCGTGCCCTCGTTGTCGATGGCGCCGCCGAAGCCGTTGCCGCCAGGGGAACCGGCGCCGCCGGTGGCCTGGTTGGCCGAAAACGTGCTGTTGGCGACCGTCAGCGTGCTGCTTTCGTTGTTGAAGATGGCGCCGCCGAAGCCGCTGCCGCCGATACCGCCACCGCCGCCGATGACGCGGTTGCCCGACAACGTGCTGTTGGCGACGGTCAGCGTGCCGTTGTTCGAGATGGCGCCGCCCGTACCGTCGACGCCGCCGGGGCCGGTCAGGCTGCCGTCCTCCAGGGTCAGAAATTGGAGGTTGAGCGTCGCGCCGGAGTTCACCACCATCAGTTCCACCGTCATGCCGCCGCTTATCGTGATGCCCGGCGTGCTCGTTGGGCCGGTGATGGTCAGGTTGCTGCCAGTGTTGCCAATGGACAGCGTGCTTTTGAGCGTGATCATGCCCGTGACGCTGAACTGAATGGTGTCACCAGGATTAGCCGCAGCAATCGCGGCGCGCAGTGTACCCGTTCCGGAGTCGTTCAACGACGTGACCGTAATCGTCGACGCGCGCGCCGCCCCCGGCATCGCCACGAAGATAAACGTCAGCGCAATCGCCGCGAGCGCAAAGCGCCGCTTTCGGTTTGCCACGGATCCCCTCCCCCACGGCGCATGCGGCCGCATCGGCAAATCCAACCAGGCTAACTAACTCAAGCAGGTCCGGCGAGTCTCCTACCGGGTCAAGCTACTGTCAAACACAGATAGTGGAGAAAACGCTGAAAGTGATCGTGTGACGATGCTTGTTCAATCCTAAGCTGTCCTTTTCCGCGACTCGTCTAATCGACAGGACCCTAACCCCTGGCCCCTTCCCCAGGAATGGGGAAGGGGAATACGAGTTGCCGGAGTCGTGCTGTCCTATCCCCCTCACCCCCTTCCCATAGGGGATTATGTTGGGCTTGACACTCAACCTCAGAATGCGTATATTGTACGCATGAACAAGAAAGTTGAAGCTGGCAAGCCGCTGACCACTCAACCGTCGATTACCCTCGCCCAACTGATGAAACAGTTCAGCGATGAGGCCGCGTGCAAAACGCTGTTGCGCGATATGCGTTGGCCGGATGGCGTCCAGTGCCCACGCTGCAATAACAAGCAGGTCTATACGCTCAAGTCGCGTCCGTTTCATTGGGTCTGCAAGGTCTGTGGCGGGCGCAACGGCTACCGTTTCAGCGTCATCACGCGGACCATCTTTGAGAATACGAACTATCCGCTGAGCGTCTGGTTTCAGGTGATCTATCTGATGACTCAGAGCAAGAAGGGAATCAGCGCCCTTCAAATCCATCGCCAGATTGGATCGGGCGACTATCGCACGGCTTGGTACATGGTCATGCGCGTTCGCGCCGCGATGAAGGATGACGGGCTGGCTCAATTGCTCGGCACGGTTGAGATCGACGAAACCTATATCGGCGGCAAAGAGAAAAATCGCCATTTCGACAAGAAGCGGGGTGGACGCGGAACGGCAGGCAAGATTCCCGTCATTGGCGCGATCTCGCGCAAGGGCAACGTCGTCTGCAAGATGATCGAAAATACCGATACCGAAACGCTGACTCGATTCGTGCGCGATACAGTGAGCGACAAAGTGAATCTGGTCGCGACCGATGAACACTCCGGTTATCGCTACCTGAAATGGGCGATGCCGCATGAAGTGGTCAAGCATAGCGAGAATCAATACGTACGCGGCGAGGTCCATACCAACAACATCGAATCGTTCTGGTCGCTTTTGAAGCGTGGCGTGGTCGGCACCTATCACAACGTGAGCAAGAAATATCTGCCGCTCTACCTCGCGGAGTTTCAGTATCGCTTCAACAACCGCAGCAACAAGGATATTTTCTTCGACGTGATAGCAGGATGCTGAGGTCAGCCCACTGGCGGAAGCCTCAGCCAGATCGAGCCAGTCATCTGATTGTGGACAGGGGCGGACAATTCCGATTGCCGTTCCCGCGAAGGGTTGTATTATGCCGAAAGCCAAACCGATTTCACTCCATCCACTGACGTTCCATGAAGCGCTCAAGCACCTGGTTCGCGTTGATCCTGATAGTGTCGGCATCACTTCTAAGCGCCGCACAAAACGTAAACGCACGACCCCTATCGGGGCCAAGCCAAAGCCTGACCGAGCAAGGAAATGAGACAACCCAACAGACACATCCCGACGCCAAAACACCGGCCTCTTCTCCGCGAGTCGAACAATCCCCAGCCGCGATAAATTCCCCAAACGGACAACCCAGCGCCGATGAAGTTAGAGAAGATCGCGATGATCACGCGGGCGTCTTGCGGAAGATTTGGGAATGGATCGGGGCGATTCAGGCGCAGGCCTTCTTCAATTTCATAATAGCTGCCGCGACTCTGGCGATGGCCGTGTTTAGCTATCTGCTGGTCTGCGTCACTCGCGAACTGCACAGGGCGACGGAAGGTGCACTGTACATTAATCGGCCTTTCCTGCTGGTTACGGGAGTCGAATGTACGGAGGCGAAGTTCATCAATGGCGTGCTGACCCATAAATTCGAGATTCACCTCAAAAATTTCGGCGTAGGGCCAGCCGATATTGTTACCTACATAGCTAGCGCGGACCCGAATGATACGCCGATTGGCTACGTCCCCGAGATTAAGGAACCCCAATTGCGTTATTTTCCTCAAAACGGGAAGTCTCTCAGCGATTCGCTCATAGGTCCGGGAGAGAAAGTCACCGACCGAATCGAATGCCTGAGCACGCTTGATCATCAGATCTTTGCCTTGCTTCAAGACGGTACCAAGACGCTCGGTATAAACGGCATCATCACGTATCGAGGTACGGCGCCGAAAAGCTATGAGACAAAATTTTTCTGGTGGTTCTACATGGATGCCGACGGCAGACCCGTCAGATTCGTTCGCGCTTTCCGCCCGGACCTGAACAGCCATACCTAACCGTTCCTTAAAACACCGGCCTGTCAGCCATAACGTACCCAGCATGAGGC
>JBAWCX010000738.1:0-19611 GCA_049590495.1 Binatus sp. (SeqCode) | reverse complement strand
AAAAAAAGAGTTACTGAACTGAAATTGGGATTCGGACCTCGAACGACGATACAATCGCGACGCCGTTCTTCACCGCCGGGAAAAACTTCCACTGCTTGAGCGTGTCGAGCAGCACCTGGTTGAGCCGCGGACTCGAGGTCGGCTTTTCCAGCGTTACGACGCTGGTGCCGTCGAACGACACGTTGAAGCGCGCGACCGCCTCGGTCTGCATCACATCCTCGCGAAGCTCGTCGGGTATCACCGGCGTCGGCGCGTAAATCGCGTGTGCGCCCACCGTATCGCTGCCGATTCCGCCGCCCGATCCTTCGCCGGTCCCCGAACTGCTCTCGCCGCTTTCCGTCGCGCTTCCGGCGGCCGCGCCCGGTTTTTCCTCGACGCCCGGCGCCGCCGTGGATTTTTCGGTGCCGTAGGGAGAGCGAATCACCGGCGGCAGCGGTGCGACCTTCTTCACGTGAGCAACAGGATGCGGTTTGACGATCGGCGCGGTCTTCGGATGAGGAATCGCCGGCGCCGCGGGATGAGTCGCGCCGCCGTTGCCTTGCAGTCCGCCGACTTCATGCGGAATCTCGACCAGCCGCGCCTCGATCGGCGCCAGGTCCTCGTGCGGCATCGTCGTGCGAGTCAGGATGAGTGAGAATACGCTAAGCAGAGCCGCCCAGACCGCGATCGACAACGGGATGATCCACAGCAGGCGCCGTGCCGGTTCGTCCAGCTCGGGTCGAATCGCGATATGGGCTGCGTGGGCCACCGTCAATGCTTCACGGCGATCAGAAATTTCTCGACGCCCGCGCGTCGCGCCTGGATCATCGCCTCCACGACGGTTCCCTCCGGCGCGTCGGTGTCCGCGTTAACTACCACACCCAGGTCATTCGTCTTGAGCATCGGCTTGAGCACGAACGCCAGCTGATCGAGCGTGGCCGGCGTCTTGTCGATGAAAATCTTGCTGTCGCGCGTGACGGTCAGCGTGATCGGCTCCTGATGCTCCATCGATTCGGCGTCGCCCTTGGGCAGATGGACCGCGATCGAGTTGAGAGTCTGCATCGACAGCGACGCCAGCATGAACGTCACCAGCAAAAAGAACATCACGTCGATCATCGGGATGATTTCGATTCGTCCGTGACGAAAACTGCGCGCTCGTTGAATTTTCATCGTATGTTTCCGACGCGCGCACTCATCGCGCGACCGCCGCCGGACGCGGTGCAATCACGGATTCGCCGCCGCCTTCCTGGTCGAGCCGGATATGATCGACCAGCCGCGAGCCCAGCCGCTCCATCGTGTCGAGCGACTGCGATTGCATCCGCGAAAAGAGGTTGAAGGCGAACAGCGCGAGCACCGCGATCAGCAGGCCGAGCGCCGTCGCAATCAGCGCCTGTGCGACGCCCGCCGTGACCTGCGTCGGCGCGACCAGCGTCGACGATCCGATCACGTTGAACGATTGCATCATGCCCGTGATGGTGCCGAGCAGGCCCAGCAGGGGCGCCGCGGTGACCACTGTCTCGAGCACCCACAGCCCGCGCGCGAGCGTCTTTTCGATGCGGCCCGCCTCATCGCCGGCTCTCGATTCGACCCACCACGCGGGTTGGTGGCGATTGTCGGCGATCACTTGCAGGAAGCGTCCGTAGGCGTTGCGCGGTCCGAGTTGTTTCAACTGCTTCTCGAGTTCGACCCACGAGAATCCGAAGGTCTCGACCAGGTTGGCAAGTTCCGCGGGCAGTCGCAGGCATCGAGCATAGAGCACGGCCCGGTCGATGATGATTGCGATCGCCAGCACGCCCAGCGCCAGCAGCGGATAGACCATCGCGCCGCCGAACTTGAGCGCCTGCCATGCTACGGCTAGTTCCTGCATTTATCAGTTCTCCTTACTACCTGACGCCTGATCCGCGGCTTGGGTTTCATTGTATTGCGGTGGCGGGTTTTGTGAATGGAAGTTCCCATTTTATCCCGCCGTATAACGCCCGGCGCGGGCCGAATTGATCGGCAAACACGCCGATGCCGGTGCCGTTCCGAACCAGGTAAGTGCGATCGTTGAGATTCACGATCGCGGTGCGAAATTCGAGTACGCCGCCATGGTTGGGTACCGGTACGCGCTTGGTGATGCCGGCATCGACCTGGATATAGAATGGCAGGTTTCCCGTGTTGGCGAACCCGCTTCTGAGCCCGCTGCCGTAGATACCATCGATGCTGAACATCCATCCACGCCAGTTGTAGACGACCCCGGCGGAATTGGTGAAGGTCTGGTCGTGATCCAGGAAGATGTAGTGACTATTGATGAACTTCAGTTCGTCCGGCGCGAAGTTGAATTGCCCCGACTCGACCTGCGTGCCCTGCGCGACGCTATAGGCGAAGTTCTCGTAGGCGTAGATATTTTCATGAGTGTACGAACCCGTGAACTCGACCCCGTAGACGCGTCCCTTGTTATAGTTGAATGTTTCGAAAATGAGCGCCGGCCCGAACTGTCCCTCGTCGATCAGGTCGGCCGCCTTCTTGTAATAGGAATCGATGCCGACGTTCAGCCCGGGAATCACCTCCTGGGTTACGCCCGCGTCAAACAGATGGTCGCGCTCCACGGTCGGATTGCTGTTGCCCTTCGACGCCGCCGCCCCGGTCGTGCCGGCGAGTTGCCTGATATTGTTGACCTGCACCAGTTCGGTCTCGGGGGGTGTCATCTGGCGGGAGTAGCCTGCGTGCAGCGTGGTGCCCTTGAACAGCTTGTATTCGAACGCAGCGCGGGGACTGGCCTGATCCGCTCGCACCAGGCCGTCGTACAGGTCGAAGCGGACGCCGTAATTGAAGGTCAGTTTTGGCGTCAGCTTCCATTCGTCCTGGATGTAGCCGCTGTAAATCCAGGTCTGGAGCCCGATGTCGTCAACGAACGAGGTCGGTGTGGTCAAAGGCGTTCCGTTCACGATTCTGAACGTCGACTCGTGATTGTCGATCTCGGCGCGCTCGGCGTCGAAGTAACCGCCCAGCCGAAATGTATGATCGGCAATTCCATGATAGGCCGTGTCGAGCTGAAAGCCGTTGCCCCAATCGCTGCGAAAAACTTTCGCCGCGGCGCCGTTGAAAATCAGGTCGCCGGTGTGGTCGGGATTGAAAGTGACCGTCGAGTAACGGCTGAACGGTGCGATCTGGTAATCGATATTCTCTCCAACGATTCCCTGCAGAGCCAGCACGTTGAAGTAGTTTTGCTCAAACTGGTTCTCGCGGACCTTAGCCGACGGATACACAGGCACGCCTGCCAGCGGGAACACCTGCGGCTGATTCGGGTTCGCGGGAATCTGAAAGTGATTGATCGCGGCACCCGAGATCAGGCTCAGCCGCGTGGTCGAATTCAGAAAGTACGAGAAATACCCGAAGCCCGAGCCCTGGTTGCTGGTGTCGTGAATCGCCGTCGGTCCTGACGTCGGCGGCTCGACGCCGCGGTCGGTGCCGAGGTATTGCCCCGTCACGAAGTAGCTGAAGTTGCCCTTCGATCCGCCGTACTCGAAGCTCGGCTCAGTCGTCCCGCGCTGCCCGCCGTAAAAATCCACATCGGCCAGGTTGTCGAGCAACCCGTCCTTGGTCTTGATATCGATGACGCCCGCCGTTCGCAGCCCGTATTCCGCCGGCAGCGCGCCCGTCAGCAGGCTGATCGATTGGGCGAAGCGCGGACTCAGCACCTGTCCGAAGCCGGTAATACCCTCGGGAAGCTGTACACCATTTACCCGGTATTGAAGATTGGCATGGTCGCCGCGCACGTGGAGCTGGCCGAACGAGTCCTGCGCGACGCCGGGCGCCTGTAGAATCACCTGGTTCAGAGGCGTATTCGCGCCCTGCGGCAATTCCTGGATCGCCTGCTGGCTGAACGTGTATTTGCTGCCGCCCGTGTCCGGCGACAAGGAGTTGCGCGCCTTGTTGAGCCGCGTCGCCGCGACCTTAAGGCTGACCTCCTTCTCGGCCTCCATCGCGACTACCACCGGCGCCGCGCCCTTGGGCGAGACCGTGACGATCGCAGTCGCCGTCTTGAATCCACCCTTCGTCGCCACGACCGCGTAAGTGCCGCGGGCGATCGCGTTGAACGAAAATTCTCCCGCATCGTTGCTCGTCGAATGAGCTACGACCCGCCCGTCGGATCGTTGCAGCGATAGATCCGCCTGCTTGAGCGGTCTGCCCAGGGCGTCTTTCACTACGCCTGTGACTCGATATTTCGTTGTCGTCGCAGTCTTCAAATTAGCCGCCAATGCCGGCATGCAAATAGCCAATTGAATCAGGATCCCGGCCACCGGGATCATCGCAAACAAACTCCTTCTCATCTCAAGCTCCCACCACTTCAGGTTTCCGCCCACGCCTTCGGGACGCGGGTGGCGGCGCGCGAAACGGCCGCGCGCACGAGAAGAATCAAAATTTGTCGAACAGGGGGCTTTAGAGCGATACGGGAGGAGCGCGCACGCGCGCGGCCGAAAACACCGGCGACTCGGATCGGACCGGCGCGCCGAGGAATACAGCCTCGGCTATCGTCGGTCCGCAGGCGACGGTCGTCGCAGCGGCTACGGAGCCCGGCGAATGCAACGCGAGCTGACAAACAGGACAGAATCCAGGGTCGATGCTGACTGCGGCGGTTGCGACTCCGTTGCGCGAAGCCGCACCCTCATGAAAATGACCGACGCCAATCAGCTGCGAGACGAGTATCAGCGCCGCGCCGAAAATCGCGATCGCGCGCGCCGACGCTCTGCCGTTATGAAACCTGGATATCATCAGATCGTGTGACCGTCTGACCGGCCGGACCTATCCATCGAGCCTGCCGTTAGACTACCAGATGTGTCAAGCCGGAGCGCCTGCTCTTAACGATGGGTGCAGGGGTCACCCCTGCCCAAGGAGGTGCGGAACCCACGATGGGTTCCGCATTTAATAAAGTGATTTCCCCTTCCCCGTCCTATGCACTCCGCCAATCGACGCTCTGCTCGTATGCATACGCGATCTTAAGTACCGTCGCATCCTCGAAATGCCGCCCGACGATCATCAAACCCACTGGAAGCCCGTTGGATTTCCCGCACGGCACGCTCACCGCCGGATGCCCGCTGATATCGAACGGCGCAGTGTTGGTGATCATCGAGTATGGTGCCCGTTCGCCAAGGCGATGCGCCTTCATGGGCGTCGAGGGCATCACGAGCGCGTCGTACTCGCCGAGCGCAGCGTCGTATTTTGCCGTCAGCACTGGCCGGTAGCTCTGCGCCTTTGCATAGAACTTTCCGTGATAGCGCTCGCGCATCAGATTCCCGAAAACCAGCATGAACTTGACAGTCAGCGCGACGTCGTTCGCCCGCTCGGGGTGCCGCTGTCCGAAGTGCGTGGCGAGTTCCGGCATATACGCGCCGGCATGATGCGTCCCCTGAAGATTCGTGCGCGCCAGCATCGCCATCCCCTCCGGCACTATCGCGTAAAGCAGGTTAGCGGCGTCGCGATGTGCCGGTATCGAAATCTCGGTCGCACGCGCGCCGAGTTTTCCCAGCGCCGCGACGGCGAGATTCACCGCCGCGTTCACGTCGGCCTCGGCGCCCGCTTGCGTAAAGCCCTCGCGCACGACTCCCAGCTTGACTGCGTCGAGCGATTTTCCGAGCGCGTCGGGATACGGCGCGGTAGCGACCCGGCGCTGCCGCGGGTCGAGCGGATCTTTGCCCGCGAGCACTTCGAGAAGCAGCGCCACGTCGCTCACGCTATTAGCCATTGGCCCGACATGATCAAGCGTCGGGTCAATACTCATCACGCCCGTGTAAGGCACGAGACCGTAGGTCGGCTTGATACCAACGACACCCGACCACGACGCGGGAATTCTGATCGAGCCGCCCTGGTCGGTGCCTATAGTCAGATCGATATCGTCGTAGTACAGCGCCGCCGCCGATCCGCACGACGAACCGCCCGTGCAATATTCCGGGTTGTGCGGATTGCGCGCCGGTCCATAGACGCTGGTGCGGCCGTCGCCCGACAGCGCGAAGTCATCCATGTTCAGGGTCGCGACGATTTCCGCGCCCGCGTCGAGCATCCTCGCAACGATCGTCGCGTCGCGCTCCCCGACGTAACCCTTCAGCACTGACGACCCGCCGCTCGCCGGTATGCCAGCTACGCATACGCTGTCTTTCACGCCGACTCGCTTGCCCTTGAGCGGACCGCTGGCCGCGCCCTTGACGCTGCATCGCGTGACGATCGCGTTGAGCGGATCGTCTTGCGGCGACGGACGCGTCCCGGCCTTGCGGTCGCGATACCGCGTGGCCGACTCATCGGGCGCGGACGGGATCGCGTCGATTTGCTCGAGGACCGCCATCTGCCCCGGCATCATGCCTTGAAGCGCCGCGAGTTCCGCGGCTGTCAGCTCGATATGATTCGCGCGCGCGATTCGCTTCAATTCTTCCGCGCTGGGAACTTCGAAAGCCATCGTCGAATCCTCTTTGTCCCGTCTGTCAGGTGAAATACGGCACCAGATGGCGATGCGCATCGTCCATCGTCCGCTGCGGGGGCACACCCGGCACCTCGAAAAACACCGGCGCCGTCATCCCCGCTTCGATCAGCCGGGCCAGGTTCTCGCGGCATCGCGCGGGACTGCCGGCAATCGTAAACGTATCGACCATCTCGTCAGTCACCATGTCGGCGGGCACTTTTCCGCGCGCGAAACTTTCGCCGAATGCGCGAATCGTGTCGGCCGGCAATCCTGCGGCGGCGAAGATCGGCGTAGTCGGCTGCGGCGCCATCAGGGAGATCAAAATCGCGACGAACGGCCTCAACCGGTCACGCGCCTCGCGCTCGTCCTCAGAAATCGACGACAGGATATACGCGCCGACGTTGAACGTGCGCGAGTTGCGCCTCGCTTTCTCGAGTCCGCGCCGCACGTGCTCCATCGCGAATTTGACGTACGCCGGCGACGACATCACGCTCAGCAGCAGACCGTCGGCGACTTCGCCTGTCAGCTCGCAATTTTTTGGCCCGAGCACGCCGAGATAAATTGGAATCTCTGCGCGCACCGGCTTGAAACTCAGCTTGATTCTCTCCGTCTGAAAGACGCGTCCGGAGTGCGTGACCTCTTCGCCGCGAAAGAATCGCCGGATGATCTCGATACTCTCGCGCATCGCCGCGGTCGGCCGCGTGTACGGAACTTTCAGGCGCCCCTCTATCCAGTCTTTCAGTCCCGCGCCGATTCCGAGGATCGCGCGCCCGTCCGAGACCTCGTCGAGCGCCGCGAACTCCATCGCGGTGAGTGCGGGATGCCGTGTGTAAGGATTCACGACGCCCAATCCAATCTTGATCTTCGTAGTGCCGCACGCGACCGCCGAGCCGAGCGCGAACGCACCGCGGTAGAAGGGATCCTCGGGCACCCAGAATGTGCCGAAGCCGAGTTCTTCGGCGCGTTTGGCGTGCGCGACGAACTCCCGCGCGTGCGGGGTTTCGAAACCTACTCCGAATTCGCGAACTTTGGCCAACGCCGTCGCCTACGCCTTCTTCTCGTTCTCGAACGCCATCCGCGGACCTTGCGCACACCATGAAAAGTGGCAATGCCACATCTTCCAGATCGGCTTGCCCGTTTCGTCTTCGCGAACGTACACCTCGGTGCTGCGGAACTTGCCGCTGCCCGGCAGCGGCTGGCCGTCGGCGAGCGTGATTGTGAAATCTGCAGTGCACGAGAGCCATCCCATGTCGCCGCGGACCCGCACGCGCAGGCCTTCATCCTCGCCGAGCGTCGCGGTCGCTTTCGAGTTACCGAGCCACTTCCACAATGTCGCCCACTCTTCGATTCCGTCGTAGGCGAAGCCGTTGAGGTTCCATCCGAAGAACTTGTCGCCGCCGACGAAAGCGTCGCGCATCATCGGGATGCTGCCTTTGCGATTCGCCTCCGTCCATACATTGTGCAGCCGCACGATTTCGTCGATATCCTTCTGCGGGCCTTCGCCGCGAATTTTCGCCATTGCGATTCCTCCGTCAGGCGCGTCGTACGCGAGTAGCTATATCTCAGTTCGCGTCAAACATTCACGCTTGGCGAATTTCCGGAAATCGGGTTAAGTTGACAGTGAGACCGGAGGATCGCGATGAATCAGTTCAAAGTCGGCGACGTCAAGATAACCCGCATCATCGAAAGCGAAGGGCCATGGCGCGGCACCTGGCTCTTTCCCGACGCCACCGCCGAGAACGTCATGAAGGAAGCCGATTGGCTCTATCCAACTTTCACCGATGAGAAGGGCAAGCTTCGCATGAGCATCCACGCGCTCGTGATCGAATCGCAGGGCAAGCGCATCATCGTCGATACCTGCATCGGCAACGAGAAGGTGCGTTCGAATCCGGCGTGGAGCAATCTCAAGCTGCCCTTCCTGAGCGACCTGGAAAAAGCGGGGCACACGCGCGACAACATCGACCGCGTCATCTGCACGCATCTGCACGTCGACCACGTCGGATGGAACACGATGCTCCAGGACGGCAAGTGGGTGCCGACCTTTCCCAACGCGCGCTACCTGATTGGCGGCACCGAGTGGGATTTCTGGTCGAAGTTCGACGGCAAGGACATGCGCGATCCGGTCGAGGATTCGGTGCGTCCGATCGTTGACGTCGGGATGGCCGATCTCATCGAGTCGAACTTTCGCGTCACCGACGAAGTGTGGCTCGAGCCCTCGCCCGGACACACTCCGGGACATCACAGCGTGCGGATTTCGTCGAAGGGGCACGAGGCAGTCATCACCGGCGACCTGATGCATCATCCGATTCAATGCAAATTTCCCGAATGGGACGACGGTTTCGACTCCGACCTCGCGATGGCGAAGAAGACGCGGCGCGCCTTCTGCGAGAAGTACGCCGACACCAACGTTGTCGTTTTCGGAACGCACTTTGCGACGCCGTCGGCCGGAAAGATCACGAAGAGCGGCGACTCATTCCGATTCACGGCGTCCAGCGTCGCGCAGTAGCGTTATGGGCGACGTCGCGCTTTCGTTCGACAACGGCCCCGACCCGGCGGTTACGCCGATGGTGCTCGACGTTCTCGCGCGCCGCGGCGTGAAGGCGTCGTTCTTCGTGCTCGGCAAGCATCTCGCATCGCCGGAGCGGATGAAGCTGGCGGAGCGCGCGGCGGCCGAGGGGCATCGAATCGGCAATCATTCGTACACGCATCGCATTCCGCTGGGCGACGACCCGGCGGCGAACGCTGTCGATTCGGAAATCGCAAAGACCGAGCAGTTGATCGGCGCGCTCGCCGAGAGTCCCAAACTCTTCCGTCCGTTCGGCGGCGGCGGCAAGATTGGCCCGCATCTGCTGAGCCGCGCCGCTGTCGATCACCTGGTCGCCAACCGCTACACCTGCGTGCTGTGGAATTGCGTGCCTGAAGATTGGATCGATCAGGATGCGTGGGTCGATCGTGCGCTTCGCGACGCCTCGACACGCCCGCACACGCTGGTCGTGATGCATGACATACTGCCGCGCGCGATGAGCCATCTCGATCACTTCATCGGCGCGCTCGAAGACGCGGGACATCGCATAACGCGCGAGTTCCCCGCCGAATGCGTGCCGATCGAGCGCGGCGAGATCGTCCGCGACGTTTCGGGCTTCGTTTCAGGGAAGGGTAAATCACTTAATTGAATGTGAAAACCGCGGTGGGTTTCCCTCTTCCTTCGGCAGGGGTGACCCCTGCACCCGGTGAATTCTATCTTTGCGCGGCGGGATCTGTTTGGTAGGCTGATCAATATGAGTATGCATTAGCGCATGCGCCGCTCGATTCTATCTGCGATCGTTGGTGCGATTGTTTTGTGTGCCGCTGCGCCGGCATTCGCGTTCGACATCGGGTCGCTGCTCAACAACAAGCCCAAAGAGCCGGACAAGTTCGCGATCATCCGCGTCAACCAGCTCGCTTCGCTGATGGCCGATACGAACTCGCACGTCAACATCTATGATGCGAACGGATGGGGCCTGCGTTCGACGGCCGGCGTGATTCCGGGGGCGCATCTTCTCACCAGCGACGACAAGTACAACGTCGCGACCGAGTTGCCGCCCAATAAAAGCGCCAAACTGGTCTTCTACTGCGCCGACCTGCATTGAACTGCGTCGCATGAAGCCGCCCGGCGGGCGGAAGCAGCAGGTTACACCGACGTGAGCGTGATGAGCGACGGCATCGAGGGATGGAAGCAAGCCGGCAAGCCAGTGGACTCTCCGAGTATCAAAGAGTCGAAGAACGACTGAGCCTGCCCTCGCGTTGCGACGCCGCATCAGGTGTTGCGGTTCCCTGACAAGGAGACACCCACATGGCAGTCAAAGCTGACTTCGTTCGAAAGATCTTCAGCGGCCTGGAGCATGGCGACGGCGCCGGCTTCTTTGAGCATGTAGCCGATGACGTCGACTGGATCGTGATGGGGACGCATCCGCTGGCCGGCCACTACAAGTCTAAGCCCGACTTTATCGCGGGCACCTTTGCGAAGCTGGGTAAAGTCTTGCCTGGCGGAGCCCAGCTGCACGTCGAGAATTTGCTGGTAGCCGACGATCAGGTGGTCGTCGAGCTCCACTCTGAAGCCACAGCGAAAAACGGCATGCGTTTCGATAACCGGTACTGCTGGGTCGTCTACTTCCGCGACAACGTCATCGTGCGCGTGCGAGCCTATCTCGATTCCACGATGGTGTCGCGGCTCTTCGAGCAGAACCCGCTGAACTGAAACCTGCCACGACATATAGTGTCGGCGTGCAGCGCGACGCTCCCATTCCGATTTCACAGCCGATTCGCGAGCTGACGCCACGCAGTATCGCGCTCGGCATCTTGCTGGCGCTGATTCTCGGTGCGGCGAACGCTTACCTCGGCCTGTACGCGGGCTTGACCGTGTCCGCGAGTATCCCGGCCGCCGTCATCTCGATGGCGATTCTGCGGATGCTCGGCGGCTCGACGATCCTCGAGAACAACGTCGTGCAGACGATTGCGTCGGCGGGCGAGGCGGTCGCGGCCGGCGCGATCTTCACGTTCCCGGCGCTGGTGATCCTGGGCGGAGTGAAAACGCTGCCGTACGTCGAGGTGACCGCCCTATGCGTCGTGGGCGCGACGATGGGCGCGTTGCTGGTCGTGTTCCTGCGCCGCGCGTACATCGTCGAGGAGAGGCTGCCGTTTCCCGAGGGCGTCGCGTGCGCGCAGGTGCTTCGGGCCGGCGACGCACAGGCGAATGTTCGCCCGCTGGTGGTCGGCGGTTTGATCTCGGCGGCTCTCAAAGCGCTTCAGGACGTCGCGGGAGTAATTCCCGGCGCGGTCTCGGGCGCGCGATGGGTCGGCAGCGCTGCGGTCGCCGGGTCGCTCGACATTTCCACAGCGCTGCTCGGCGTCGGCTACATAATAGGAATCCGGATCGCGGCCCTGGTATTCGCCGGCGGCGCGTTCGCGTGGCTGGTCGCGATTCCCGTACTCACCGCGTTTCATGGCGGCAGCGGAACGGGCGACGCCGCGGCCACGGCATCGCAATTGTGGAGCGGCCAGGTGCGGTATCTCGGCGTCGGCGCGATGCTTACCGGCGGCGTCGTGACGTTGTGGAAGTTGCGCACGCGTATCGCGTCCGCGATCGCCGACAGCATCCGCGTCGTGCGCTCGACGCAAGCCGTCGCGACGGCGCGCGAGGACACCGATCTTTCGGCGCGCGCGGTGCTGACCGCGGTCGCGCTTTGCGTGCCGGTAATCTTCGCGATCTGCCTCGGGCTGAGCGGGCAAGTCGCGCTCAGCGCGGCGCTGGCGGTGCTGCTGACGCTCATCTGTTTCTTCGCGACTGCGATCGCGGGCTATCTCACCGGAATAGTCGGCGCGTCCAACAATCCGGTTTCGGGCGTGACGGTGATTGTACTGCTCGCAGTCGCGCTGTTTCTGAAATTAGCCGGCGTGTCGCAGAGCGTCGGGCCGCAACTGGCGATTCTATCCGGCGCGATCGTGTGCACGGCGGCTGCGATGGCGGGTGACTCCACGCACGACCTCGCGACCGGCTTTTACGTCGGCGCGACGCCGCGCTCGCTCGAAATCGGCGTGCTGGTCGGCGCGATCGCGTCGTCATTTCTGATGGCGCCGATTCTGAACCTGCTGATCGCCGGCTACGGAATCGCAGGCACTCCGACCGCGCGCGCAGGTGCGCTGGCCGCTCCGCAAGCGTTCCTGATGGCGAAAGTGACACAGGGAGTTTTCCACGGCGGCCTGCCGCTGGGAACCATAGCGACCGGCGCGGCGCTCGCGGCGATGCTCGGCTTCAGCGATCGCTACCTGGAACGCCGCGGATCGAAGTGGCGCACGCCGATCATGCCGGCCGCGATAGGTCTGTATCTCCCGTTCGGACTCAGCGTCGCGATTCTTATAGGCGCGCTGGCCCATTCGATTTTCGGCCCCAAGGACGAGGCCGAGAGCGGGCCGGGGATTCTGCTCGCGGCCGGTCTGGTAGCGGGCGAGGCACTGATGGGCGTCGCGAGCGGCGCGATGGTCACGGCGGGAATCAAGCTGCCGATTTTCTGACGACGATTTCGCTCATCCCTTGTTGTACTCGTCGTGGCGACGCCACCAGTAGCCTGTCTCGTTGCGCCCCCTGGGGGCGCGATCGAACCACTGGTACGCGCCCCATAGGCCGTCCAGTCCGCGCGCATAGGTGGAATAGGTGTGGTAGACGACGCCGTTCTCGAGCACGAAGGCGCTCATGCCCGGCCTCTCGCGCGCGTAGGTCGCCACGTCGGTGCCAGTCATGGCAGCGCCCTTAGAGGCGCCGTCGGGTGTCGCGCGCGAGGGTATCGCGGGCTCCTCGCCGCCGGCTTTCGGCTTAACGTCCATCCTATGGCGGCTCGGCTGGTAGTTGTATTCGAAAGCTCCCTCGCGCTGTTGCTCCTCGGTGATTGAGACGTAGAAGTCGAAGTTGAAGTCGCCGCCGTGCGACGACGCCCACGGAAACGTCCACCCCATCCGCTGCTTGTACGCCTGCAACTTCGCGAGCGGCGCCCGCGACACCGCAGAGAACGTGACGTCATGATTCGCCAGATGGACGATCGAGCGGTCGAAGCCGTCCGCAATCGCCGAGCAGGACGGACACCCGGCCGCGTAGTCGGGCCCGAACATGAAGTGGTAGACGAGCAGCTGCGAGCGCCCTCTAAAGAGATCCGCCAGCGACGCCCTCCCTTCATCGGTCTCGAACCGATACTCCTTGTCGATCCGAACCCACGGCAGCTCCTGACGTCGCCGCGCCAACTCGTCGCTGCGCCGCGTTAGCTCCTTCTCGTCCTTGAGCAGCCCGAGCCGGGCTGCAAGCCACTCTTCACGTGTGCCGGTCTTGTGATCGGTCATCGTTTCTCTCCTTTGGAAGTCCCTTTTTCGGCCTTCTGCTCATCGGAAATCGCGCCGATTCTGCCGACAACCTTCTTCCACCCTTCGCTCATATTCTTGAAAGCAGTTTCGTTCTTCGGGATCACGAAGCCGGAATGGACAAGGCGAAGGCGCGTTCCGTTTTCAACCCTGGACAGCGTCCACGTGACGACTGTGTCCAGCGGGGCGCCGTATCCGACGTTTCCCTCGTGTCCGCTCTTCCACGCGTAGACGAGCCGTTCGTTCGGCATCACCTCCAGCACCTCGCCGTGAATAGCGCCGTCCCACGCGCCGGCCGGTGTCGTCTGGAACGTGAAGCGCTTGCCCTTCACAGGCTCGAACCCGGTCGTCGGCATCGTAAGCCAGCGTGCGATCAGTTCGCCCGTTGTCAGCGCCTTCCAGATCGTCTCCGGCGCATGCGGAAGCACCTCCTCGACCACGATATCCTGCGTCTCGAATTTCATTGCGGCCTGAGTCATGGATCGATCTCCTTCAACAATTTTATGAGGTTGGCAAGGCGCTCGTCCCAGAAGGCGCTGTAGAACGCCATCCAGTCGACGAGCGGCGCGAGCCCCTTTGGGTCGGCGCGATAATGAACATTGCGGCCCTGCGGCCGATCGGCGATCAGGCCGGCCTGCTTCAACGACCGCAGATGCTGCGAGACGGCGGATTGCGTGACGCCGCTGCCCCGGGTCAGTTCGGCCACGGTGATTTCTTGGGATTTCACGATCCGCTCGAACACGGCACGCCGCGTGGGATCGGCGAGGGTCCGCATCACGGCATCGACGGCGGCAGCTTGCGTCATGCAGATATATTAGCGGGCACTAATTCATTAGTCAAGACTAATCTATTGGCAGGCTGGCGATTTTCTGGCTGATACTCGTTAGTGCACGAACTCGCCCTGCCCGCCCTTCGACCACGGATCGTATGAGAGACAGAAGCGAATCCGATCGGGGATCGATGGGTGGTCATAGAACAAGAAGACCTGCAGGCGACTCGGCTCGGGATCCGCGAGACCCACATCGCCCAGAGCCTGGAACGCCTGCGCCGCCACTTGGCCTGAACCGGGCGTCAGACCATGCGTCACTTCAAGTCCGAATTGGTCCGCTTGATGTTCGTAGTGACGGCTGACGGCGGTCGTGACGGGATTCAGAACGAAACTGAAGATTGTGAGAAGCAGCAACAGAGCGGGAAGAGACGCCCAATCATCCAGGCTGCGGATACCCCACCCGCCGCCCCATCGCATCAGCATCCAGCCCACGCAGCGATAGCCCAGATAGAAGACCACGAACAAGGTGGCGGCGCCAAATGCGAGCAGCTTGGGGAGATGATAGAGGACATAGTGACCGGTCTCGTGGCCGGCGACGAAAACGATCTGGGGGGTCGTCATTTTGGCGATCGTCGTGTCCCACACCACGATGCGCTTCGAGCCGTCAATGCCTGTCACGTACGCGTTCAGCGCAGTCGATTTTTCCGCTGCGCCCATCCAAAAGATCCGCTCGGGCGGTATGTTCTCACCCGCCCGGTGCACCATCTGTTCGAGCGCGGCCGTGAGCGCCGGATCCTTCTCAACGAGCGGCACGAACTTGTGGAAGAGGGGATCAACAACCAGCGGCTGAAGGAAAAACATGAACAGTCCGATCGGAAGCGAAACGAGCCAGAAGTAGAACCACCAGCGACGCGGGCTCCTCCGAATGACTGCGTAGAGAACCATGATGAAGATCGTCCCGACGATTACGGCGACGAGTTCCCCCTTTCCCCAATCCAGGCTCCACGACTTCCATCCTTGCACCGAGATTCCGTACTTTCGCGAGACCCAATTTTGGTAAATGCCCGTGGGAAGTTCGAGGACGCCCACTGTCAGAATCAGGGGCGGTGAGAACACCATGGCCTGGAGAAGGCGCCTCGAGGAAGATCGCTCGGCCCAATCGCGATACTTCGGCGCAAGTCGCCACCGCAGGATCAGCGAGAGGACGACCAGCCCGTACAGAAAGCCGATGATGGCGAGCCGGAAACGAATCCGGCTCAATTCGCGCGCCTTTTGGTAGCGGTCCGGCGCAAGCGTGTAGGCGGTGATCTTTTCGGGCGTTTCCTGCGCCGTGACGCTGGGCGCAGAGGCCGGGGCTGCGTTTGAAATCGGCGGCTCCGCACCGAAAGAGAGTGCCTGGGATGATGGCCTGGCAGCGCGCGCGGAGCTTGAGGAGAGCGCAAACGCAAAGGCCGCGAGAACGAGTGTGAGTCTTTTCATCTTCGGCTTAGGTCATCAAGCAGCGCCTTCGCGTCCTTCAGATCTGTGGTATCGAAACCCTCGGTGAACCACGCGTAGATGGGGGCGAGGAGGTCGCGCGCGGCGGCGCGTTTGCCCTGATCGCGCCACAGACGCGCGAGGCTGGTCGCCGCGCGCAACTCGAGGGATTTCGCGCCCTGTCCCCGCGCGATGTCGAGGGCCCGATGGAAGAGGGCCTCGGCTTCAGTCGGCGCGCCGCCGGTCGCGAGGATGAGGTCACCGTCGAGCCGGTGGAGGTCCGCGTCCCAGTAGGGCTGCGCCAAATGCGCGGATATCGCCAGCGCTGCCGCCACTGTCGCGCGCGCCTCGGCGAGCTGGCCCGCCGCCTGTTGCGTTTCCGCGAGGAAATACAAGATCCCCGGGGTTTGGTAGCCTGTCTCCCTTACTAGGGTCAAAGCCTCCATCGACTCCCGCAATCCGGCGACATCGCCCGCCACCACCCGCGTGGCCGCGTAGCAGTAGCGACCGAAGCCGACAAACAAGGGAAACCCCTGCATCTCACTGAGCGCAACGACCTCGGCCGCTCGTTCCTGCTGGCGCGCGGGGTCGCGTCGCTGCCTGTGGGTAAGGGTTTCGAAGAGTAGCGCGCGCACCAGGCTGAATGGGTGATTCAGCCGCCGCCCCAGCGACACCGCTTCCTCGGCGCGGGCAAGCGCACTGTCTGGCCACCCAAGACACCAGAGGTTCCACGCGCCATAGCCGAGCGCCGGAACACCGATGTGGCTGCCGGTAGGGAGAAACTCGGAATGGCGCGCCGGGTCGTACAAAGCGAAGGCGCGTTCACAGTGGGTCAGCGATGATGCGAATTTGCCCTGGTAGTACTCGGGCTCAGCGACGTTCTGGTGAGCCATGACCAGGAGCTCCGCCGAACCCTGTGCCTCCGCCAAGGCGAGCACCTCGGCTGCCAGCGCCCGGCCGCGCTCGACGTCGCCGTGGTTGTAGTAGAAGTATGAGAGACCAAGTTGGGCGATGCCAAGCCGCCCGGCATCGCCTACGACCTCGCACAAAACCCGCGCTCGCTCATACGAGCCCTCAACTTCGGGGTGCGCAAAGCCTCGCTCGGCGATAAGAGATCCACCGAGCAGAAGCTGGAGCGTCAACTCGTGAGTGTCTCGTTGCGCGCCTTCGGGCTGCGTCGCGAGCAGTGCAATCGCTTTGCGAAACGGCGCGATGGCCTCACCGTGCGCCGAGCGCGCTTGCGCCTGCTCGGCAGCGCGCTGGTAATACGTGATCGCTTGGTCGCTCAGCCCAGCCAGCTCTGCGTGCTGCGCCATCACCCCCGGCTCGGCCGCCGCGCGCTCGGGGAACTGCGCGAGCAGAACTTCGACGACGCGGCCGTGGAGTTGGCGGCGCGTACGCTTGAGCAGCGACTCGTAGGCCGCCTCCTGTACCAGCGCATGCTTGAAGGAGTAGCTGGACTGCGGCGGTTCGCCGCGCACGAACAGGATCTCCGCCTCGTCGAGTCGCGCCAGCCCGTGGCGCAGCTCCGCTTCCTCAAGTCCGACCACGGCGGCCAGCAGCGGATAGGAAAATTCGCGTCCCAATACCGACGCCCGCTGCGCCACCTCCTTTGCTCCACTTAGCCTGTCCAGCCGCGCCATCAGCGAGTCGGCCAGCGTCGCCGGGATTGCCTGCACGCCGCGCGCCGCTCCGGGCTCTACCACCGCCTTGGTCAGCTCCTCGAGGTAGAGCGGCACGCCGTCGGCGCGGGCGATCAGCGCCTCGCGGGTGTCGGCCGGCAGCGCAGAGCCTCCGAGCGTCGCGACCATGTCCAGGGCCTCGCGTTTATTTAGCCGCCCGAGCTGAAGGACTGTCAGGTTGGAGCGCTTCGGCCACGGCGATGTGAACTCCGGGCGCGCAGTGGCGATCAACAGCAGCCGCGCCGCCGGGTTGAGCGCGATCAAACGCCCCAGCAGCTCCAGCGTCGACGGGTCGCACCAATGCAGATCCTCTATCAGCAGCACCAGCGGCTGCGGCCCGCTGAGCGCGAGACTCCATGCCGCCAACAGCTCGATGGTCTTTCGACGCTTGAGGTCGGGGTTCATCGCCAGCGCGGCAGGAGCCTGGAGATCCAGGAACTCCGCCATTAGCGCGACGTTCTCGGTCGAGGCCAGCGCAGCCAGGCCGTTTTCGAGCTTCGTGAGCTTCTCTGCCGCGGTGTCATCGGCGGTGAAGGCGAGCCCTTCCGACACCAGCGCAATCACGGGGTGGAACGGTGTGCTCTCAGTGTACTGCGCCGCACCACACTCCAGCCAGGTATGCGGCACGGCGGCAAGGCGTTCGCGGAGCTGGTAGGCGAGGCGCGATTTGCCGACCCCGGCCTCACCAACGATCAGAATGTTCTGCCCAGCCCCCTCGCGCGCCCGTTCCCAGCCATCGACGAGCGCCTGCCGCTCCGCTTCGCGGCCAACTAAGCGCGTCAGCCGTGCCGCCGCGACGTTGAGCCTGCCCCGCACGCCGCTCGGTTGCACGACCCGGTAGAGCATCATCGGATCGCGCACGCCTTTTAGCGCCTGCGCACCGAGATCTTCGACTACGAAGATCCCGGCGACGAGACCCAGTGTCGCCGCGGTGACTACAACGGTATCGGGCTCCGCCGCGGTCTGCACGCGCGCTGCAACGTTCGCCGTCTCGCCGAAGACCTCGCCGTGATCGGCGATAACCACCGGCCCCGTGTGTATCCCGACGCGCACTGACAGGCGCGTCCCATCGCCGGCGGCGAACGCGGAGTTGAGCGGCGTCATCGCGTCGAGGATTGCGAGTCCAGCGCGAGTGGCGCGCTCGGGATCGTCCTCGCGCGCGGTCGGCCAGCCGAAGTAGATGAGCAGGCCGTCGCCGAGATTCTTGGCGACGTGGCCGCCGAACCGCGCGACCGCGCCGGACGCGGCGTTCTGGTATTGCGCGATGACCTCGCGCCACTCCTCGGCGTCGAGCTGTTGCGAGAGCGGCGTCGAGCCAACCAGGTCGCAAAAGAGAACCGTCAGATGGCGCCGCTCACCGGCCGTGGCTGGGCTTGGTACCGCAGATGCCAGCTCAGGTGAAGCGGTGGGTTGCACCGCTACGGGCTCGCTGAGCGATGCGCCGCACTTGCCACAGAAGTCGGAGGTCGGCGGGTTTTCCGCCTGACATTTTGCGCAGTTCTTCGCGAGCGCATTCCCGCATTTCGCGCAGAAGTTATTTGTCGAGGGATTATTCGTCCCGCATTTCGAGCAGCGCATCTAGAGTCCCCCCGGAACCAGGCCGTTTGACCGCTCTTCTATCACCTTGCGCACGCCAACGACTACAAGGCTGGACAATGATTGCGGATTAGCGGTGTCCATTTCATAATAGACTAACGACTGTTAGATTCATGAAATCCCGGATAGGAAACCGCCTTCGGCTACTGGCGCTCGCTTTCGTTGCTTTCGGGAGTGTGGCGATCCCATCCGGCCACGCCTGGGCGCAGATGCCAGTTAGTCCGCTGATCGTGACGAGGACCAGCGTGATTCGGTTCGAGCCGCAGGTTCCGAGCGGCGATACACGCGAGGGTTCGTGCTGGACTGAGTCTATCGCGGTCACTCGGCCCGGTGCATGGCGATGCAAGGTCGGCAACGCGATCAGCGATCCGTGTTTCGTGGTGGCGGGGAATCCAAGCCAGCTTGTTTGCGATGCCGACCCGGCGCTGAAACGCGAGGGCTTTGTCCTCAAGTTGACCAAGCGACTGCCCAAGCCCTCGAGTCGCCAACAGAAAGTGGAACCGTGGGTATTTCGGTTGGCGGACAATTCGATCTGCGAGGCGATGACAGGGACGCTGCCGGCCGTGAATGGCGAGCCCGCGCGCTGGTCATGCGCGATTCACATTCGCGACCAGGTCAGGCCCGACGGAGTGGTGACGGCGCTCACGCCAGGAAAAATCTGGATGGCGGACAAGTTTCCGCAGAGCGCGGTTGGAACCAAGGGGGCAGAGGCGGAGAAAGTGCCGGTGAAAGCGATCTGGGAGTGAGCGCGGGAAGGGCAGATCACTTAATCGTATGCGAAACCCGCGGTG
>JBAWCX010000737.1:0-2234 GCA_049590495.1 Binatus sp. (SeqCode) | reverse complement strand
GCTTGTCGAGTGCGAGGCCGGTGCAGAATTGCTCGGCCGCCTTGAGATCGATCGCTACATAATATTGGTCGATGAAGCGATCGACGACGCCGCGCGCGCTGTTCGCCGGATGGCATCCGGTGGCGACGATCGAAGCGAACGCCGCGATGAATAGAAACTGGGCGCATCGGTCACGAAGCTGGAGTCGGCGCGAGGTCATGATTTTTTCTTGAAGAGATCCTCCAGCTTTTCTTGGGCGCCCGTTTTTGCTTTTGTTTTCGCTGGCGGCCTGGCAGCCGCGTCGCTCGGGATAAAATATTCGCAGAAATTGAAACGTTCCTTGTCGACCACCCGCTCCGCCATCGTCTCGCGGCAACTGTTGTTGTACGACGGATCGTAAAAGCCGCAATTGCGGCATGAGTGGAGCGCGCGGCCGCATCCGGGACACTCGTCGCGAAAGCCGATGCGCTCGCCCGCGACGACTTCGATTTTCCGAGCGCAATGCCAGCAGTTCATAGCGCGGGGCCCGGTTTCTTCGTGCGGCATGGTGCTCCGCGGGACTGGAATGCGACCGGCCTGGAAATCCACGCTTTTTCGGCCGAATCGCCGCTGATAGCATAGCCGCTCAAGTGGGTGCGCGCGAGATGATGGAGGTGGAGGTCGAGGCGTTTGCGGCGGCGCTGAGGAAGGCATCGCGCGCCGCGGACAACACGGTGACGAACTACCGCCGCGACCTGCTCGCGTTCCGAGGTTTTTTGCTCGAGCGGGCGGCGATTGTCGGCAGACGAGTGGACGAAATCGACGTTGCGAGTATCACGGCGGATCATATCCGCAGCTACCTGGCCGAATTGATGAAGTACAAAGCCGCCCGCGCCACTGTCCAGCGCCGACTTAGCGCGATCAAGGCATTTTTTCGCTACCGCGAGACGACGATTGGCGCGGCGAGCCCCGCGCGATCGATTCGCTCGCCGAAGAACGAGCGCCGCTTGCCGTCGATATTGCAGGAGGACGAAGTTCGCCGGCTGATCGAGTTCTCGCTGTCGCCGAATGAGTCGACGCCGGCGTCGATACGCGATCGCGCGATATTCGAGACGCTGTACTCGTCGGGGCTGCGCGTCGGCGAGCTGGTCGGGCTGAACTGGCGTGATATCGACGAAGAGCTTGGGATGGTGATGATCCGAGCTGGCAAGGGCAACAAGGATCGGCTGGTGCCGCTCGGCGAGCCTGCCCTGGACGCCTTGAAGAAGTGGAAGACCGCGATGCCGATTGCGTGGGAGCACAACGGTCCCGTGATAACGAATCTTCGCGGCGGCCGGCTGACCACGCGCAGCGTCGAGACGATCCTGCAGCGGAGGCTGGAGGCGGCCGGCGTGAGCGCGGGACTGACGCCGCACGGGCTGCGTCACTGTTTCGCAACGCATATGCTTGGCAATGGCGCCGACCTGAGGTCGATACAGGAGATGCTCGGCCATGCGAGCCTGGCGACGACGCAGCGCTATACTCATGTGAGTGTGAATCATTTGAAAGAGGTTTATCGACGTGCCTTCCCACGAGTCTGACAGAGGTATTGAACCGGGCGCCGAAGTTCGCCACACGACGATTTTGAGCGTGCGCCACGAGGGGCACGTCGTTATCGCGGGTGACGGGCAGGTGACCGTTGGACAAACGATCATGAAGAGCAAGGCCAAGAAAGTGCGCCGGCTGCATCAGGACCGCGTGCTGGCGGGATTTGCGGGCTCGACCGCCGACGCGCTGACGCTGTTCGACAAGTTCGAATCGAAGCTGCAGGAATACAATGGAGTGCTGCGGCGCGCGGCCGTCGAGCTGGCCAAGGACTGGCGCACGGATCGAATCCTGCGGCGGCTCGAGGCGATGCTGGTGGTCGCGGACAAGGAGAGCTCGCTGCTCATCTCGGGCGTCGGCGACGTGCTCGAGCCGGACGATGGAATCCTCGCGATCGGATCGGGTGGCAACTATGCATTGTCGGCGGCGCGCGCGCTGATTCGCCACGGCTCCGGGATGACCGCGCGGCAGATCGCGGAAGGCGCGATGAAAATCGCGGCGGAAGTCTGCGTCTATACCAACGACCAATTCGTATTCGAAGAGTTATAGCCTCAGGAAGCTTTCATCCGATGCCAGTTCCACAAGTGATGACGCCGCGCGAGATCGTCTCGGAGCTCGACCGTTATATCGTCGGGCAGCATGACGCCAAGCGCGCAGTCGCGATCGCGCTGCGCAACCGATGGCGGCGGCAG
>JBAWCX010000736.1:0-5467 GCA_049590495.1 Binatus sp. (SeqCode) | reverse complement strand
TAGCAGAGTAACGGCCCTATCGCCCGCAGGAGCGGTATCGCTTCGACAGATCCGAGCACGATGAAGAAGATGATCGCTTCGGTACGCTCGAGGATTCCCGGCGGATACTCGATCAACTTGGCGCTGGGACCCTCGAGGGCGGCGCCGACCGCGAGAAAGATCGTAATGTTCACGTACCAGGTGGCGACCAGGACCAGCGCCGGAAAATAGAGGCCCGGATCGCGCCACGCGATGCCGACGATTACGCAAGCCTCGACGACGCGATCGGCCGAGAGATCGAGCACGCCGCCGAACGCGCTGGGCGCCGCGCATTCGCGCGCGATGGTGCCGTCGAGCGCGTCGAACGCCGCGCTGAGTGTGAGCGCGACGATCGCGAACATAACGCGGCCGCCCGCAAACGCGATTCCGGCCGCGATGCCGGCCAGCGCGGCGAGAATCGTCGCAGTGTTCGCGCCGATTCCCACGCTGAAAAGCGCGCGTGCGCATCGCGACTGGATGCGCTTGACGTCGGGGTTCGCGCCGAAGATCGTATCAAGCATAGTCGCGAGCGCTCAGCCGGCGGCCGCGGGTGACAGGTCTTCGAGACGCGTCCCGCGCGTTTCCGGCGCGAACCTCCAAACCAGCAACGCGCCAATCACGGGCCCGATAGCGACCACCGTCACCGCGTTGCCGAGTCCGCCCAGCGATTTCGACATCGAGCCTATGATGAACGGACTCGTCAGCGCGGCAAGTTGTCCGAGCAGCTGCACGGTCAGGCTGTACGATGTTGCGCGGATCTCGGTCGGAAACAATTCGGCCGAGTACGTCGCCGTGGCAGTGCGGGCGGCCTGGAATGCGACGACCGTGATTACCATCGCTGTCAGAATCGCGCCATGATTCGCGCACTGAAAGAGAAACACGATGGCGACCGCGCCGATCGTGTATGAAAGCGCAGTGGTGAGCTTGCGGCCGACCCGGTCGAGCATCCAGCCGGCGAGCATGATGCCGAGCGTTCCGATCACGTATGCGAGGACGACGGCCTGGCCGATTTGCGGCGACGTCCAGTGATGATCGCGCTTGGCGTAGAGGCTGAAGAACGTCACCGCGGGCGCGCCGACCAGACCTACGCAGTTCCATAGAAGTGCGACCAGGATGAGCCTGCCGCGATACGGGCCGCGCAGCGGCTCAATGAACTGCAGGAGCGCCGCTACGGCTCCGGAAGCCATGGCAGGTGCATTTGCCCGCGCGGCGCGAAGAGCGTCGAAGCGCAGCGTCTCGCGTAACCCGCGGCGCAGAAACGCAACGATCAGCAGCGGCAGAATGCCGATGAAATACATGCCGCGCCAGCCCCATCTCGAGTCGGCCACGATTCCGTAGAGCAATCCGCCGGCGACCACGCCGACCAGGCCAACCGCATGCAGCATCGCGACGCCGCGGCCGCGCGAACCGTCGGGAAACTCTTCGCTGATCATGATGATCGCGACGCCGAATTCGGCTGAGAGAAAGATTTGTGCGCAGCTTTGAAAGATCGTGAAAGACCACAGGCCGCGCGACAGCGCGGTCAGCAAGGTGAAGAGCGTGTAGAAAAGGACGGTGGCCGAGACGACGGGCTTGCGGCCGATGCGATCGGAAAGCATCACGACAAACACCGCGAGCATCCCGCCAAAACGCACCAACGACGCCATCAGGCCCACCGCGCGATCGTCGAGATGGAAGGTGCGCGCGATATCGGGCGTGCAGAGATGAAAAATGGTTACGTCGTAGCCCTCGAACACCGTCACCGACATGAGCAACCCGAGCAGAATCCACAGATAGCGGCCCTCGCGCACCAGCGGCGTTGCGGGCGTGCCAGAAGGACGGAACTCGGCAGGGTTGTTTCGCTCCATCGTCACTAAGACAATTGTAAGGAGAATCTTGAGACGCGACCAAGCTTCCAGACGCAGGGCGCGTTGGCAAGGGGCATGATTACAACACGAAGATGCGCGGCCGCGGTGTTTGCAATAGTCGCGACGATGGCGTGCGCGCGCCCCGCGTTTTCAGCGAATGCGCTCGTCTTTCCGCCGACCAGTTTCGCGATCCTCAATCCTGATACCGGTGTCGCGATCGGGCGCAGCCGCTACCGTGTCGAAAGTGCCGGCGACAGCGCGACGCTGCGCGGCGAGAATGGGTACTTCGACGGTCAGACCGACGTCGAGACCGCCCATCTGCACCTGGGAACGGGCGGCCAGCTACCCAAGCTGTTGGACTTCGATCACACCTTCTACAAGGGCGACCGATCGATTCTGTTCCGGGCACACCTGGATGCGAAGTCAGGCGCCGCTACTTGTACCGACAATTCCGGCGCGCAGAAGAGCGACCAGTCCGAGGTGCTGAGCATCCCGGAGGATACCTGGGCTGGCGCGAGCATCGTGATTCCGATCCAGGACTTCTTGCGCGCGGGCGTCAGAGGCGAGAGTCGTCCGCTGCACGCCTTCAGCTGCGCGCCCAGCCCCAAAATATTTGCGATCAGCGTGCGGATCGATCCTGGAAATGCGGTGTGGACCGCCTATGGCAGCGAGGCGATTAGAGTCGAGGTGCGCCCGGAGTTTGGATGGTTGAACGTGATCGTGGCGTCTTTCGTGCCCAAGCTTCACGCGTGGTTCGATCCGAACGACCGATTGGAGTTCGTCGGCGACGAGTCGGCGCGCTACTACAAAGGTCCGCCGATCATGCTCGTGAAGACGCGTAGCGATGGGCGCGGCGCTCCGCACCTTACGAAATAGCTGAGCTGAATTCTTCCGAAAAACTAAAAGTGGATGATGCCCTCGCCGTCGGGATGTCGCGCGGACTTCGAGGCTTTGGGTTTTTGATACAGAAACAAAATCTTACACTGCGCGCAGGTGCCCTCGGGCTGTTGGCCGCTGCGACGGACCAGTTTGACGTAACGCACGGTTCCGTCGTCGCACAGATGACCGGCGACGGGGAAGTCGTACACGGTACGGACCGTGATTTTCTCACTCATTCTCGCGCTCGCGCTCCTCACGTCAGTTTGTCTCTCCCGTCATATACGCACCGCGACTTCTTTTGTTTCAAATCTGCAACCACGCGCAACCGAAATCCAAAGTCGAATCAATCACCATAATGAAATCGCGGCGTCGATCAATCCTTTTGACGATCTATTTCGAAAAAATCTTCAGGCAGCAGGAGGACGCGCTCGCACTTCGAACGTGACGAGTTCGAACGGCTTGAGTTCGAGCGTGATTGCGCCGTCGCGCGAGCGCTTGAGGCCGTCGCGCTTCACGCGGCGTCCGGCAAGATCGACAACGCGCGCGCGCCGGCCGGCGGCGAAGCTGAATCTGGCAGTCTCGGGACTCGGCGACGCGCTGTAAGCGCGCATCTTGTAAGAGCCCGCGCGCGCAAGCGGGCGCGCTGTCGAGAAAATTATTCTCGGATTGTCGCATCCCAGAAGAGCGGCGCCGGCGGAATCGCGATCGTCGCGGCGGCCGGGAAAAACACGCGGCGGCGACGTGTACGCTTCGACGCGCTGCAGCAGATCGCCTTCAAGATAGCTCCCGCGAAAAGTGGCGACTGCAAATTCGAAGCGATGCGCGCCGATTTCCTGCGCGCCAGGCGTCTCAAGCTCAGGCCCGGCCCCGCCTCGCCGCGTCACCAGGTCGGAGCGCGACAGCCATCCGACGCATCGAAAAAGCGTCAGAAGAATCGTCGTGCCCGCAGGGTCCGGCCGCGCCTCGACCTCGAGGATACCGCGGCTTGCAATCGCGGCCGAGAAGTCGGCGCTCTCGACGGCGGTGAACGTGCGATGCGGCACGGTGGGATAGATGTCCTCGGTGCCGCGCGGTTCCGACGGCGCGAGCGGACGCCGGATCACGCCGAAGCTGGTGTCGTGGACGGCGTCGGTCGCGACGATCGGCGTTCGCAGGGCGGCGCGCAAGCGATGGTCGCGCGAGCGATTGTTGACGTCGGCGACGAAATCGACGCGGTCGAGGCCGGCATAAAGCGTCGCGGTGAGAGCGACGTCGAGTTGCTCGCATTGCGGCGAGCGCGCGCGTCGATCGGCGGTGAGCGATGCCGGCACCTCGAACGTCATCGAGACTTTGATGCGCCGGCGCACGGGTCCTTTGTCGACAACGCTCGACGAGATCGAGGCAGGATCTGCGATTGATGCACCATCGCCGACCGGGTCGTAGTTGTACTCGTCGCCGCGGTCGCCATCGTCCTCGAAATACATCTCCATCGCCGTGTCGCGCGTGAGATCGCGAATCTCGAGACCGCGCGCGGTCGGCGTCAAGCGGAAAAATTCGTTCTCAATCGACGCCACCGGCTCTGGGTTCGCCGGCACGGCGCGGGAATCGTCGCGAATCAAGCGATAGAAGCTGAATCCCGATTGCGTGAGATCGTCCGAGACGAAATTGACGGTGCATCGCGCGGCCCTGGTCGCATGGATGCGGATCGTTCCCGAATCGGGAATCTGCGAACGAATCGCGTGCTTGAATTCTTCGAGATTCAGATCGCTGAACGCGGCCCGGCTGACGAACAGGTTCACCTGCCGGCATCCGTCGGGCGCGGCTGTAATCTCGAAGCGATTCACCGTGCGTCCGTACACGGCGGGCTGGCTCAAGCCGCCCACGATCGATTTGAATTCGGCGGCCGGCATGTCGGAATCGAGCGCGCGCTGCTCGCGGCCAGCGTCAATCGCGACCGCGATGTGCCGGCCGTCCGCCGTTTCGACGGCATAGCGCGCGTCCGGGTCGTCAACTTCAGCCTCGCCGCTGACGAGTGCGCTCCGCGCAAACGAAGGGTTGAAGACCGCGATTTCGGACGCGTCGGCGTTGCGCGCGTTGAGGCACGCCGACGCTGCGCGGCGCACCGCCGTCTCGGCGAGCATCGCGGCCTGGTCGAATCGATAGCGCATGTCGGTATGGACCTGGTCGACCGAGCATCCGCAAATCGAATCGTGAGGATGGTTCTGAATTTCGGTTCGCCACGCCATCTCGAGGAATGCGTCGAGGCCGGCGCCGCGCCCGAGCGCGTTGGCGACCGCCGCGAGCGGATCGGCGAAACGCTCGAGCGCGCGGCAATTCTCAAAGTCGCGCTGCTTGATCCACGCGCGGGCCGAGGTGACGCCGGGCAACAGATGCGAGCGGAGCGGCGAGCGGAGTTCGCCACGATGACGCGGAGTGCCGTCGAGCGGAAGATCGGCGAGGCGGCGGACGTAGTTCTGGAGCGAGCCCGTCTCGAACGTCATAGCGGAGACCTCGCGGGCCTCGTTGATTCGCGCGGACAGCCGCGTGTCGGGCTCGGCGTGATCGGTTCCATTCATCACGAGAATAGGCGCGCCGGCGGCGAAGTCTCGCTCGCGGAGCGCAATCTGTTCGGCGCGCGCGACGAAGCTGTCCACCGATTCGAGCGGCAGATTGGCGCCGTTCGAGTAGCCATTGGGCAGATAGACCGTCAGCACCGAGCTGCCGTCGAGCGCTTCCCAGGCGAA
>JBAWCX010000735.1:0-2407 GCA_049590495.1 Binatus sp. (SeqCode) | reverse complement strand
GAGCAGAGTCAGCCCCTCGAAGTCGCTGCGGGCCGTGGTCGTGATCGAAATCGTCAAGCCCTTCACCTTCTCGACCTTGTCGAGGTTGAGTTCGGGAAAAATCGTATGCTCCTTCAGCCCGAGCGAGTAGTTGCCGCGGCCGTCGAAGGCCTTGTCGCTGACGCCGCGGAAGTCGCGCACGCGCGGCAGCGAGATATTCACCAGGCGATCGAAAAACTCCCACATCTTTTCGCGCCGCAACGTGACCATCACGCCTATCGGCATCCCCTGGCGCAGCTTGAAGTTCGAGATGGCCTTGCGCGCGCGGGTCAGCACCGGCTTTTGCCCGGCGATCACCTTGAGCTCTTCGAGCGCGGAGTCGAGAATCTTGACGTTGTCGCGCGCTTCCTGCAGCGCCATGTTGATCGTGATCTTCTGAAGGCGCGGCACGCGCATCTTGTTGTCGATTTTGAGCTCGCGCATCAGGGCCGGCGCGATCTCATTCTCGAAGCGAACGCGCAGGCGCGCGGGCAGCTTGGGCTCGGGCGGCAACGGCGCGGCGGCGGCGGACTTGGCTTCCTCGGCCGCCTGCTTCTGCTGGGCCTGGCGGGCCTTGCCCTCGCGCTTGGCCTTGGCCGCGGCGTCGGACTTGGCAGTCTGTTCCGCTTTCGCGGCCTGCTCGGCCTTATCGGGCTTTTCTTTCTTATCGGCCACTAGTCGTTACCTATATGTTCGCCGCAGCGCCGACAGACCCGGCTCTTGGAGCCATCGTCAGCGATCTTGACCCCGACCCGGACCGGAGCGTTGCAACGATCGCAAAAAATCATGACGTTCGAGATGTCGAGCGGCGCTTCCTTCTCGACGATACCGCCGGGGCTCTGCGCGCCGCGCGGCTTGCTGTGACGCTTGACGATATTGAGCCGCTCGATCACGACGCGTCCGCGCTCGGGCAGCACGCGCATCACCTTGCCGGTCTTGCCGCGGTCGCGGCCGGCGACGACCATCACGGTGTCATTCTTTTTGATCTTATACTTCGCCGACGCCATCACAGCACCTCCGGCGCGAGCGAGATTATTTTCAGAAATTTCTTTGCACGCAATTCCCGCGCGACCGGTCCGAAGATGCGGGTGCCGACCGGCTCGTGATCCTTGTCGAGCAGCACGGCGGAGTTGCCGTCGAAGCGGATGTAACTGCCGTCGTCGCGGCTGATTTCCTTGGCGGTGCGCACGATCACCGCGCGCGACACGTCGCCTTTTTTGACCTTGGCGTTGGGAATCGCCTCTTTGACTGCGACCACGATCACATCTCCGACCGACGCATACCGGCGCTTGGAGCCGCCGAGCACCTTGATGCACATCACCTTGCGGGCGCCCGAGTTATCGGCGACATCCAGAACTGTTTGCACCTGTACCATCTTGTCGCGCCCTTACCCCGCGGCCTTTTTGAGTACGCGGCTGACGCGCCAGCGCTTGTTTTTCGAGAGCGGCCGCGACTCGATGATCTGCACGCGGTCGCCTTCCTTGCATTCGCCGCGCTCGTCATGCGCCATGAATTTGGTGCTGCGGCGCACGCGCTTGCCGTACAGGGCATGCTCGACCATGCGATCGACTTTGACCAGCACGGTTTTGGTCATCTTCGCGGAGACCACAGTGCCCTCGCGCCGTTTAATTCGCTCCCGCATTAACCTGCCTTCTTCTCCGTTGCCTTTTCGCCGCGCGCTTTTTCGCCGAGCAAAGTCATGATGAGCGCCAGCTCGCGGCGCGCGCGGCGATAGCCGGCGTGATTGTCGAGCTGATTGGTGCGCAGCTTGAGACGCAGGCGGAAAATTTCCTCGCGCGCTTCGTGCTCCTTGACCCGCAAATCCGGGGCGGTCATCTGCCGCATTTCGTCAAGCTCCAAGGCCGCCCTCCTCGCGCTGGACCATAATCGTTTTGATCGGCAGCTTGTGCGACGCCAGGCGCATCGCCTCTTTTGCCGTAGCGTAGTCGACGCCTTCCATCTCGAACAGAATCCTGCCCGGCCTGACACACGCGACCCATCCTTCGGGCGAGCCCTTGCCCTTGCCCATGCGGGTTTCGGCCGGCTTCTTGGTGAAGGGCTTGTCGGGGAAGACGCGAATCCAGACGCGGCCGCCGCGCTTGATATGGCGCGTGAGCGCGATACGGGCAGCCTCGAGCGCGCGCGTGTCGATACGGCAAGTCTCGAGCGACTTGAGCCCGAAGTCGCCGAACGCGAGCGTGAGTCCGCGCGACTCGGCGCCGCGGACGCGGCCCTTCATCATCTTGCGCCACTTAACTTTTTTTGGTGCGAGCATCTTACTTCGTCAATTCGCCTGCACAGGCGTTCCTGCGCGTTTCGCGTCCGCATCCTTACGCGTTAAAACTTCGCCGCGGAAAATCCAGACCTTAACGCCGATTTGGCCGTAGGT
>JBAWCX010000734.1:0-4904 GCA_049590495.1 Binatus sp. (SeqCode) | reverse complement strand
CGGCATTTGGTCCAACTCCCGAGAAGGCACTCAATGAGCTCGATGTAGCCTGGGCGGCTGCCAAGCAATCCTTCGTGGCCCGCGGTGTCGAGGTTCCAGCGCCACAGGGACGCGAGTGAACTCACAGCGGGATGGCGGTTCGGAATAGTATGAAGCGGCCCAGCATCTCGCCTACCAGGACTGACATCACCGCTATGTAGAGCAGCCCGGTTGCCGCCATCGTTTGAGGGATTTTCAGCGTCTGCCAGCACATCCAGACCAGCACGATGGTCGCGATTGGACCGAGTATCAGCCGAACTGCCAGCAGCCCGAGATGCGAGGCGAATAGCTCATGCACTGCGGCGGCTGCGCTGGCGCTGCCGAGGATTACAGGGAGTCCAATCGCGAGTCCCAGCGCGATGAGGTCCGCGACCAGCACGATTCCCAGCAGCCGGATGAAGGTGCGCAGGTACTCGACCGGCATCTCAAGGTCGATGAGGTACCAATGGCCGAACAGCATCGCGCCACTCACCAATCCCAGTACCAGCGCCGAGGTAATGGCGGTGAGTGCATAGGCGACGGCTGCCGCGGCGCCGAAGCCGGGCGGCATCAGCAGCATCACGTTGGCAAGCAGGGCGAGGAGGCCGAGGCCCAGGCCGAGCGCGTACGATCGCGCCCGGAGTAACCCGTTTTCCGTCCACAGCGTATATAGATAGACGGCGACTGCCGCGCTCGACAGCGTCCACAGCGCGGCTGCCGTCCACAATGAGCCCGGCCCTGGACCCGCGGACGCGCCACCGCGCAACGCCAGCAATCCGAGGCCGACGGCAGTCGTGATCGATGCGGCCAGGTAGACCGAAGCGCTCGATTTGTAAAAGCCGCGCTCGACGTTGAAGAAAGGCGGAATCGCCAGCGCGAACAGCCCGCCCCAGGCGAGTTCTCCGAAGACGAGGATGAAGCAGGCGGCAAATCTGGTCACGCGGGAATAGTATAGGTCGCGGCGAAGAACGAACACTGGATCGCTTGCCACGTCGTATCATTCGGTGGAATAAAATCAGCGGGGACGATACCGGCCGCGATTAGACTTATGCAGCGCCGGAGCTATAATCGAAGTAGATAGAAGGGACAGATGGGGAACAACATGCGTTCGAAAATTCTAACCTGGTTGGCGATCGGACTGGCGCTGTGGATTTCCGGCTGTGCCGCCGCACGTGAGCAGGAAGTGCAAAAGCAGCAGGTGTTCGAGCATCGCGTCGACATGGCGCACATCTGGGTGACCACGGAAGCGCCGGCGGCCGGCAAGCCATACTCGGAGCTTGGCCAGCTGACCTATACCGAGCCGTTCACGCCTGATGCGATCGACGAGGCCAAGATCAGCGACAAGCTGAAGGCGATGGCGTTTGCAAAATGGCCTGACAGTATCGACGCGATCGTCGACGAGAATCAGACGACCTCGGCCGACGGCTCGCAGATCACGGTCACTGCCAAAGCGATCAAATACGACTCGTCGGTTGACCGTGACGCGTTGCATCACATGAACGAGAATATGGTCGCGTCGCCGACTGGCAACTAGCGGCTCGCGACATCAGCGCAATCGAAGCGGGCGCATTGCGGAAAATCTTCCGCGATGGGCCCGTTTTTATTCCTCAGCAATTAAAAGCTGGATCGTAGACAGCTCAGGCTGACGCCGACTCAGCCAATAGGCCGTCGAGCTTTCCGGAGTCGTTCAGCGCCTTCAATTCGTCGAAGCCGCCGACGATCTTGCCGTTGATGAAAATCTCAGGCACCGTGCGGCGTCCGCCGGACAACTCGATCATCTTCTCGCGCAACGCGTCATCGTCGGTCACGTCGATTTCATCGAACGCGATCCCCTTGCTCTTGAGCAGGCTCTTGGCCCGCGTGCAGAAGGGGCAGTATGTGGTTGTGTAAAGTTCGACTTTCGCCACGTCAGACCTCGCTTCAGTCATTCTTATCCGCGCGAGAACCGCAGTCCAGCGATTAGCGGGTGTCGGAGTATATCCGCTTGAGGCGGGCGGGCGGCACGCCGATCAGGTACATCGCGCGAATCAGCCACATTCTGAGCACTGTGCGCGCGACGCCGTCGCGATTCCATCGTCGCGCGGAAGTTGTCACGCAAGTGCGCAGGCACACGACGCGTCCGGCGCGTTTCAGGCGTCGCGAGAATTCCAGATCTTCGCACAGCTCGAGCTCGGGAAATCCGCCGAGGCGCTCGAAGACGTCGCGCCGCACGAAGATCGCCTGATCGCCGGTGCCGGTGCGGCTGATTCGCGAGCGGAGGCTGATCATCGCGCCGATGATGCGGTAGGGGATGGCGCTCGCGTCGAGCTTCACGTCGAAGCGTCCGCCGACCGTCGCCGGATCCGACAACGCCGATGCGATGTCAGCCGCGAATGTCGCCGGCACTGTCGTGTCGGCGTGGACGAAGACCAATGCGTCGCCGTGCGATGCGCGCACGCCCGCGTTCATCTGGAGGGCGCGGCCGCGCGGCGCGCTGATCACGGCGTCGCACAACGGTTGCGCGGTCGCGACGCTGGCGTCGATGCTGCCGCCGTCGACGACGACGATCTCCGCGTCGGGAGCGCCGCGGCGGAGCGCGTCGAGCGTGATCGCGATCGTGGCCGCTTCATTGAGCATCGGCACGATGGCGGAAAGTGTGTTCACTCTTCACCTTTTGCGAATCAATCCACCGGAGGATTCACGAGCGGCGAGGAATTCGGCTTGGCCGGATCGCCCTTGACGATAACGCGGCGTCCCTGGATCTCGAGACGGCCTTGCTGGAAGAGCGCGATCGCGTGCGGAAAGATGCGATGCTCCTGTTGGAGGATGCGTGCTGCGAGGTGTTCTTCGTCGTCGCCGGGCAGCACGGGCACAGCGGCCTGCACGATCACCGGGCCTACATCGACGCCCGGCGTGACGAAGAACACGGTGCATCCTGCTATCTTGACGCCATATTCGATTGCGTCCTTCGGCCCGTGGATGCCGGGAAACGACGGCAGCAGGCTGTTGTGAATATTCATGACGCGGCCGGGGAACGCGTCGAGCATCACCGGCGATAGCAGCCGCATGAAGCCCGCGAGCGCGACCAGCTCGACGGAGCGATCGCGAAGCGCGGCGACGAGGGCGCGGTCGAAGTTTTCGCGTGAGGGGAACTTGCGATGGTCGATGACGGTGGTCTCGATTCCGTGGCGGCGGGCGCGCTCGAGTCCCTGGGCGTCGGCGCGATTCGAAATGACGAGGCGAATTTCAGCCTTGAGATCGCCGCGGAGGATCGCGTCGATGATGGCTTGCAGATTGGTGCCGCTGCCGGAAATCAGGACGCCGAGTTTGACCGTCGGATTTTCCGCCATCGGATTAGTCGTTGCTCACTGGCTTAGCGGATCGACACTCCGCGCTTGCCGCGCGCGACTTCGCCGACAACATAGGCCGCATATTCGCGGCGGCGCAAATGACCGACAACGCGATTGGCCTCGCGCGCGGGCACGATCGCGACCATCCCGAGGCCGTTGTTAAAGGTGCGATCCATCTCGGCGCGGGCGATTTTGCCGAGGCGCTGGATCATGCCGAAAATCGGCGGCGTCGGCCAACTGCCGCGTTCGACGAGGGCGCGGGTGTCCCTGGGCATCACGCGCGGCAGGTTTTCGAGGACGCCGCCGCCGGTGATATTGGCGAGGCCGTTTATCTTGAAACGCTCAAAGAGTTCCGCGACGACGCGTGCGTAGATGAGCGTGGGACGCAGGAGTTCCTCGCCGAGCGTGCATCCCAACTCGTCGATATGCGCGTCCAGCTTGAGTTTCGCGCGTCGCAGAACCTGGCGCACGAGCGAGAAGCCGTTGGAGTGAAGTCCGCTCGATGCGAGTCCGATGAGCACGTCGCCGGCGCGCACGCTCGACGGCTCGGGGATTTGCGCGCGCTCGACGATTCCCACCGCGAAACCGGCCAGGTCGTACTCGCCGGGCTTGTACAGTCCACTGAGCTGCGCGGTTTCGCCGCCGACCAGGCTCATACCGGCCTGATCGCATCCGCGCGCGACGCCCTTGACGATATCGACCGCGATCTTTTTTTCGAGTTTGCCGGACCCGATGTAATCGAGAAAGAAAAGTGGACGCGCCGCGTGGCAGATGATGTCGTTCACGCACATCGCGACACAGTCGATGCCGACGGTGTCGTGACGTCCGGTTTCGAACGCGATCATGAGCTTGGTGCCGACGCTGTCGGTGCCCGCGACGAGCACGGGCGCGCGCATCTTGCGCGCACCGTCGAGTCCGACCAGCGCACCGAATCCGCCGACGCCGCCGATGACATGCGCGCCGGAGGTGCTCTTTGCGATCGACCCGAAGAGCGGGATCAAGCTCTGCTTCAGCGCGATATCGACGCCGGCCGCTTTGTAGGTCATCCCGGGCGCCATCAGTCGGATATCCTTCTCGATATTCTGCGCCGCGCGGCTATCGAGGCGCGAAATGCGCGCTCGCCGTTCGGGTATGTGACCAGGCCTTCGCGGTACTCTTCGATCTCGAGTCCTCCCGCGAGCGTGCGAAGCTCTTCGTGAGCGAGCAGAAAGCGCGGATCGCGCGGATGGCCGATTGTGGCCTGATCGATCAGAAACGTATCGGCAATCAGAACGCCGCCGGGCCGGAGTGCGCGCACAAATTTGGGGAAGAGTGCGCGGTCGAGGAAATTTATGTTCACGATGGCGTCGAAGGATTCGTCCTTGAGATGAAAGTTATCCAAGTTTGCGACCACGGGCCAGATGGCCAGGCGAGAGTTGCGCACAGTCGCGGCGAGAAGGCGCAGCGCTTCGGATGAGTAGACAACCGCGACCACCGCAAGACCGGCGCGTGCGAGCGCGAGCGTGTTGCGTCCGCGACCGGCGGCGACGTCGAGCGCGACGCCGCGCGGGATGCGCG
>JBAWCX010000733.1:0-4046 GCA_049590495.1 Binatus sp. (SeqCode) | reverse complement strand
CTGTCGGCTCTCGCGCGCGAGCTTGTGATGGCGACGCTGGTCGAATCGCACGATGCAGGTGAGTTCGCACTCGCCGAGAAAATCGGCGCGCCGCTGATCGGCATCAACAACCGCGACTTGCATACTTTCGTGACCGACATAGCGGTAACCGAGCGCCTGCTCGCGGGCTACAAGGGCGACGCGCTGATCGTCACGGAGAGTGGAATCGATTCGCCCGACTACATTCGGCGGCTCGAAGCTGCCGGCGCGCATGCGTTTCTTATCGGCGAGAGTCTGTTGAGGGGCGGTGCGCCGGGCACGAGACTCGGGGAGTTGATGCACGCGTTATGACAGTTCGCGTGAAAATTTGCGGTGTTACGTGCATCGAAGACGCGCGGGCGGCGATTACCGCGGGTGCCGACATGATCGGTCTGAATTTCTATGCGAAGAGTCCGCGCTACGTCGAGATCGATCGTGCGCGTGAGGTTCGTGCGGCGATTGGATCACGCGCTGCGGTCGTCGGAGTGTTCGTGAACGCAGCGCGCGCCTATATAGAAGAGCGGCTGCGCGCCGCGTCTCTCGATATGATCCAGTTCTCCGGCGATGAGGATGACGCGGCGCTTGCGGGCTGGCCGGTTCCGTCGATTGTCACAAACCGTCCAAAGCCGGGGGAAGTATTGAGCGCGGGGCCTCGGCGGGCGGACTACGTGCTGTTCGACGCGTTCGACGCGAACCTTCGCGGTGGCTCTGGGAGCCGTATCGCTTTGGATCAACTTCGGCGGCTGGACTTGAGGCGCGCGTTTGTCGCCGGCGGACTGAATCCCGAAAACGTTGCGGAGGTTGCCGCGCTCGAACCATACGCGGTCGATTGCGCCAGCGGCGTCGAGTCGTCGCCGGGCGTTAAGGACCATGAAAAAATCAGGAGCTTCGTCAATAATGCAAAACGTTCCCGATAGCCGCGGCCATTTCGGCCAGTTCGGCGGAAAGTACGTTGCGGAAACCCTGATGCCGGCGCTGTTCGAGCTCGAGAGCGCCTATAAGCAGGCGCGCCGCGATCCAAAGTTTCGCGACGAGCTCGAGAATCGTTCGCGCGAGTTCGTGGGACGCCCGACGCCGCTCTACCTGTGCGAGAATCTTACGGCGCGGCTCGGCGGCGCGAAGATTTATCTGAAGCGCGAGGACTTGTGCCACACCGGAGCGCACAAGGTGAACAACACGCTCGGGCAGGCGCTGCTGGCGGTGCGCATGAACAAGTCGCGCATCACGGCCGAGACGGGAGCGGGACAGCATGGCGTCGCGACGGCCACGATGGCGGCGCTGTTTCGCCGCGAATGCGAAGTCTTCATGGGTTCGGTGGACGTCGAGCGTCAATCGCTGAACGTCTTTCGGATGAAGCTGCTCGGCGCGAAGGTGACGCCCGTCGAGAGCGGCAGCAAGAGCCTGAAGGACGCGATGAGCGAGGCGCTGCGCGATTGGATCGCGACTGTGCGCAACACCTACTACCTGATTGGCACGACGGCGGGGCCGCATCCGTATCCGATGATCGTGCGCGACTTGCAAGCGGTCATCGGGCGCGAGGCGCGCCGCCAGATTCTCAAGCACGAAGGGCGGCTGCCCGACGTGCTGGTCGCATGCGTCAACGGTGGCTCGAACGCGATTGGACTTTTCTATCCGTTTCTCAAAGATACCAACGTGAATATGATTTGCGTCGAGGCGGCGGGTCTCGGCATCAGTGGACCGCATCATGCGGCCACGATCACGGCGGGCAGCGTCGGCGTTCTGCACGGCAACAAGACCTACCTGCTGCAGGACGAGCTCGGGCAGATTCGCGAGACGCATTCGATCGCCGCGGGACTCGACTATCCCGGCGTCGGCCCGGAGATTTCGTGGCTGAAGGACGTGGGCCGCGCCGAATATACGTCGGTGACCGACGCCGAGGCGCTCGACGCTCTAAAGACGCTGTCGGAGACGGAGGGAATCATCCCGGCGCTCGAGAGTTCGCATGCGGTGGCACACGCAATCAAGCTGGCGCCGCAACTGTCGAAGGAACAAATCATGATCGTGAATCTGTCGGGGCGCGGCGACAAGGACATGCAGACGGTCGCCAAAGCGTTCGGGGTAACGGTGTAGGAATGGCATCTGAGCACAGAATCAAACGTAAATTTCGGGAGCTGCGCGCGCGCGGCGAGGCGGCGCTGATACCGTTCGTCGTCGCTGGCGATCCCGATCTCGATACGACGCGGCGGCTGGTGCTCGAACTCGAGGCTCGCGGCGCCGACCTGATCGAGCTGGGCGTGCCGTTTTCCGATCCGATGGCCGACGGACCTGCCAACCAGCGCGCGCTGGCGCGAGGACTGGGCGCGGGCGCGTCGTTGGCGGCGATTCTTTCGATGGTGAGTGAGCTTCGGGCGCATACGCAGATTCCGATCGTCCTGTTCGGGTACTACAACCCGATTTTTCATTACGGATGCGAGCGGTTGTGCGCGGACGCCGCGCGCGCGGGAATTGACGGAATCCTGGTGGTCGATCTGCCGCCCGAGGAAGCCGGCGAACTGAAGCGCCCCGCGCGGGCCAACGGCCTCGACTTGATCTACCTGCTCGCGCCGACGACGCCGCTTGAAAGAAGCCGCGCGATCGCGCGCTCGGCCAGCGGTTTTCTCTACTATGTGTCGGTGATGGGTGTGACCGGCGCGCGCGCGCATCTCGACGCCGGCATCGCAGAGCATATGCGCGAGCTTCGCGGCGTGACCGATTTGCCAATCGGCGTGGGCTTCGGAATCTCGACGCCTGAGCAGGCGGCGGAGGTCGCGACGATGGCGGATGCGGTGGTGGTAGGGAGTGCGATTTCGTTGTTGATCGAGGCTCATGCGAAGTCCGGCGACGTGCCTGAGGCGGTGGGCCAACTCGTGGGCGCGATGAAAGAGGCGATGAAAGCGGCGCGTCGAAAAACCGAGGGCGCGCCCGCGGAGAATTCAGATGGCTGAGCGCGAGCCGGTGGCGGTCGCGACGCAGGCGCCTTCGGACGACATCTGGTCGAAGTGCCCGTCGTGCAAGGAGATGGCGTTCCGCAAGGAAGTGGAGCGCAATCTGAACGTGTGCCCGAAGTGCGGGTATCATTTCCGCGTGACGGTGGCGCAGCGGCTGTCGATAAGCGTCGATCGCGGGACGTGGCGCGAGCTGATGGCCGAGATGGCGATTGGCGATCCGCTCGGCTTCGTCGATTCGCGGCCGTATCCGAAGCGGATGGAACAGGCGCGCGCGAGCAGCGGACGCAACGACGCAGTGGTGGTTGGAATCGGCAAAATCGAGAATCGGCCGGTGGCGATCGGCGTGATGGATTTTGAATTCATGGGCGGCAGCATGGGCGTGGTGGTCGGCGAGAAGCTCGCGCGGCTGTTCGACATCGCGGGCGAGCGCAAGTTGCCGGTGATTTTGTTTATCGCGTCGGGGGGTGCGCGAATGCAGGAAGGCGCGCTCTCGCTGATGCAGATGGCGAAGGTTTCGTCCGCGATCGCGCGATTTCGCGACTCGCGCCTGCCGTATATTTCCGTGCTGTGCGATCCGACCACTGGCGGCGTGGCCGCCTCGTTTGCGATGCTCGGCGACTTGAATATCTCGGAGCCTGGGGCGCTGATCGGTTTTGCGGGACGGCGAGTGACCGAACAGACCAGTAATCAGCAGTTGCCCGACGATTTTCAGCGCGCGGAGTTCCTGCTCGCACACGGGATGCTCGATGCGATCGTCCCGCGGCATCAGATGCGCTTCACGCTCGCGCGAATCCTCGCGATGCTGACAAGGCCGCGCGGTAACCGCGGGGCAGGGCAGGGCGCATCTAGGGGCAAGCGCAGAGGAGTGTCCTAGATTGCATCTTTCCGCTGGGAAGGGGAACTTCATTTAATGTGAAACCCACCGTGGGTTTCACGCATCCCTGGGCAGGGGTGACCCCTGCACCCAATGAAAGAAAGATGCGGGACTTCGTCCCTGTTAGAACTTTTTTTGGAAATCGCCGGGTGGAACGGATATCAAACACTGATAGTGGTCCGGCGGTAGTAGTGCTGTAGGATTTC
>JBAWCX010000732.1:0-6105 GCA_049590495.1 Binatus sp. (SeqCode) | reverse complement strand
GTCCCAACATGCTGAGTGCTTTGAGCACGGAAGCGTGAGTCTCCTCGCTGACGACTACTCTTATCTCCGGGGCGCCGAAGAGCCCGTTCTCCTCGACGTTCCAGTCTGACTTAGCCAGCAATGCGTGACGGGCCGCAGCCAGCGCTGTGAAGCTTGCCATCGTGGCGCCAGTGACAAACGCGCCCCCGCATCCTGCCGGCAGGTGCAGAACGTCCAGCAGCCAGCGCAGTGCTGTTTCCTCGATCCGTGCCGCGACCGGGGACGCAGAGGCCATGAACGCATTCTGGTCCCAAGCTCCGGCTAGCCAATTGGCGCCTAGCGCGGCGGGCAACGAACCGCCTATTACGTACCCGAAATACCGCCCGCCGGCACTGGCGACAGTCGCTGGAGATCCCACGCGGTGGAGCAGATCTATGATCTCCGCCGGGTCTGCGCCCTGGTCAGCGAGCGCATCGTCCAGAGCCGTCAGGTCTGCGAGCTCCTTGTCCGAAGGGAAGACGCGGCGATCCTGAAGGCTCGTCATATATTCCGATGCGCACTGCGCTGCTTTCGCCAGCACCTTGTCCAATGCTTCTCTCTCCTCGTCGGTGAGCGGTCTAAATTTAAACTCAAATTGCAGGTTGCTGACCAGATTGGAAAGCACCACGCATCCTGAAGCGTCAGCCGTCCGCGCTATTTTTATCCCGAGGTTTCAAGGCGCTCTGGCCTGAATTTCCTTTTTGACTTTGCAAACAAACAGCCGATTCGTACGCCCTTACCCAACCCAGCGTCAAGTCGCGATCCAACTGGCGGTCATAGCGCTCTTGGAGCGCGCCGCGGAGTGATCGAGCAGCGGTACTCCGCAGCTCCTCACTCACACTTCGTGCCAGCTTATAGCCCTGCCCTGAAAAGGGTGCACGACCTCAATGCGCCGCCGCCGCAGCGGCGCCTGATCTCGCCGCGGTGTTGCCCAAGCATTGAGCGAGCGCCCCCCCACGCTCCTCCAGTAAGCGACGTGCCAATGTCAGCGACCTTGACGCAAACCGCTTGAATGCAACGTCCATTATTCCGCTCTTTAAATAGTTTTGCGTCCATTATTTTGGACGTTAACTTTTTTTGTGATTTGCTGTCCACCAAATACTGATTGATTTAACGTCCATAATATTATACATTAGAGGTTGTAGTGGTCATCTTGATGGACGTTAAATGAAAAAGGCTCGTTTAGCTTCAGGATCGCCAATACCGGTGAAACGCGCTCTCAACAAGCTTGGGCACGATATTCGTGATGCCAGACGGCGGCGGCGCATTCCCGTGGCGATACTAGCGCAGCGCGCCTCCATAAGCCGCATGACCCTTCGAAAAGTTGAGACCGGCGATCCGGGCGTCTCACTAGGGACCTATGCCACTGTGCTCTTCGTCTTGGGAATGATCGACCGTCTGGTCGATTTGGCAGACCCCAGGAACGATGCTGTCGGCCGGGAGCTTGAGGAGGAACACCTCCCGCAGCGAATCCGCTTCTCACATCGACCGCGGCCCATCAAAACAAAACAGCCAAGCCTCGAATAATGGAAAAGGAAGTTCTCGTATATGTGGACCTGCAGGGAACTCCCCACCTGGTGGGGCGTCTGTGGGGACGCATGCGCAAGGGCAGCAACAGCGCCACCTTCGAGTACGACAAAAGTTGGCTCACGCAGCCGGAACACTTCTCGCTGGAGCCGGCCCTGACACTTGGACCCGGTCCGTTTCACACGCCGTCTGACAAACCACTATTCGGAGCCATCGGCGATTCAGCGCCTGATCGATGGGGACGGGTCCTGATGCGCCGCGCCGAGCGTCGTCGCGCGGAGAAAGAGGGAACGACGCCCCGCACCTTGAGCGAGATCGACTTCCTGCTCATGGTGGAAGATGAAGCGCGCCAAGGGGCTCTTCGTTTTGCCGAACGAGGGGGCGGGCCATTCCTGGCCGCGCACGGTCCTTCGAAGATACCGCCCTTGATTGAACTCCCGCATCTCCTGTCGGCAGCCGAACATGTTCTTGCTGATTCCGATACGGATGAGGATTTGCGCCTGCTTCTGGCTCCCGGCTCTTCGCTTGGCGGTGCCCGTCCGAAGGCATCCGTTCGTTATCGCGACGGTACTCTGGCGATAGCCAAGTTCCCGAACAAGGGCGACGAGATCAACACTGTCCTCTGGGAGGCGGTCGCCCTGACGCTCGCGGCAAAAGCCGGCATCACAGTGCCAGAGTGGAGGCTCGAAACCGTCGCCGGCAAGTCCGTGCTCTTACTACGCCGCTTCGACCGCGCAGCCGAGACGCGGCTTCCTTTTCTTTCCGCGATGAGCATACTGGGAGCTAACGATAACGAGACGCGGAGCTATCTCGAGTTTGTAGATGCGCTCCGGCAGTACGGCGCTGCACCCAAGGAGGATATGCATGCGCTGTGGCGGCGGATCGCGCTTAGTATTCTCATCTCGAACACGGACGACCATCTGCGTAATCATGGCTTTCTCTATGCGGGTCCTACCGGCTGGCGGTTGGCACCAGCCTATGACCTCAATCCCGTGCCGACCGATATCAAGCCGCGCGTTCTGGCGACGGCGATCGACCTCGACGACGGCACCGCTTCGCTGCAATCATTGTTGCAAGTCGCTTCGTATTTCGAACTAGGTCCGGATGAAGCGCACAAGATCGCGGCGGAAGTAGGGCAGGCTGTCGCCACATGGCGAAAGGTAGCGGCGAAGCTGGGCCACTCTGAGACGGAAATCGACCGCATGGCTTCGGCCTTCGAGCATGAAGACCTAAAGGCAGCGTTAACCTTTGTTGGACGAAGACATAGTCGCTAATTCAGACTGAAAATCGCGTAGACCATCGGCAGCACTTCGGACGATTGGAAAGCGTCCGGTGTGCCTGCTTCGCGCGCGAAGCTCAGGGCGCTTTGAGGAAATGACCCGCCTGGATCTGCAAGAGCCCGAGCAATTGATGGTGCCGATCGCCCAGTCAGCGAGCGATTTGCCATGTCACGGAGACCTCGCGCTCGTCAAGCGATGCGCCAATCCCGCTTGCGGCGCCTTCTTCTACGACACGTCGAAGAATCACACGCGACGATGGTGCAGCACGACGGAGTGCGGCAATCGCATGCGGGTGCGGGTCGCGGCGCACTATCGTCGGAGCCACGCAGTGAGCTAGGCCGGGTGGCCAGTACGAGGGCGCGCAGACGTTGACTTGCGCTTGCTTCAAGGAGTAAGTAAACGTTTACTTATGACGCCGAGCAAGAAAATGCGGATGCCCACCCGAGAGAGACTTCTCGATGTCGCCGAGCGTGAATTTGCCGCCCACGGCTTCGCCGGCGCCAAGGTCAGGCGCATCACCCATCAAGCGCGAGTCAACGAGCGAATGCTTTATCACTATTTCGACAGCAAGCACGGGATCTACCGCGCGGTACTCGCGCGACTCATCGATAGAGTGGTCCTTCAACTGCGCTCCCGGTTCAGCCTCGACTCGACCGCCGACCCGCTGGAGGAACTCACCCGAGCCATCCGAGCCTACTTCGACGCCGTAGCAGCTCACCCCGCTTTCCCGCGGATGGTGTTGCATGAAGCGCTCGCCGGATTCAAGACTCTGGGCGAACTGGCCGAGATAAAGCAACTTCTCACGGCCGAAGCGATCCCGCTTCTGGCGAGAGGCCATGCGAGCGGAAGTTTGCGAGCGGACGTCGATCCGCGCATATGCATTTCGCTCATGGTGATAACCTGCCTTTTCTACCACGTCACATTGCCGCGAATTCAGCAGCTCTTCACCGAGCCGCTGGGTTCAACCGAAAAACTCAATTGGGCGCGTGAACAAATGATCGCGATCTTCAGGCAAGGACTGGCTGGTCCGCGCCAAGTTGGCCGAAGCCGCGACGGGAGTCTTTCTACCGTCGCTCAGACTCTCACCCGAGGCAAAAACTGTGAACCAGGTATCGTCGACCAAAAGTGACGGCGGACGCTTTCAAGCTATCATCGTGGGCGCTGGTCCGGCAGGCGCGGCACTATCTTATTTGCTGGCTAGGCGCGGTATCGACATCGTGCTGCTCGAGCGCCAGACCGACTTCGCCCGCGAATTTCGTGGCGAAGGGCTCTTGCCAACCGGAATCGATGCAATTGAGCAGATGGGATTGGGTGCCGAACTCAACTGTCTGCAGCAAACCGTGGTTAGATCGGTTGAATTCTACATCCTCGAGCGAGGTCCGATCCGCATCGCGTCGAACGCCGGAGAAGATTTCGGTATTCGAGTGATCTCGCAGCCGGAGATGCTGGAGATGCTGGTCGCTCAGGCTGCTCGCTACCCGTCATTCCGACTGGAACGCGGGGCAACAGTGCGCGATCTCATCTATACCGGCGATCGCGTCACAGGGGTGCGAATCGAGTCGCCGTCGGGACCGCACGAATTCAGGGGACAGATCGTTATTGGGGCGGATGGCCGAGCCTCAGTTCTACGCAAACGAGCTGGCCTCCACGAGGAGCGCTTCCCGCAGTACTTCGACCTGGTCTGGGGCAAGATACCGCTGCCCCAATTTATGGACCGCTCGACCGTCCGCGCCTATCTCGGCCGCAACCATGCTGCGGTCGCTTTTGCCGCGGCCGACGGGCGGTTGCAAATCGGCTGGTCGATCGAGAAGGGCGCATTCGGCGATTTGTGGAGCCGCGGCGTCGAGGAATGGTTCGCGGAGATGACAGAATTCCTGTCGCCGGACTTGTCCGCCCACATCCGCGCAAATCTCGGTGCGGTCAGCCACCCCTTCCTTTTGAATGTCGTGTGCGACCGGCTAGTGCGATGGACCGCGCCGGGGCTTCTTCTTCTCGGTGACGCAGCGCATCCGATGTCCCCGGTGGGAGCTCAGGGAATCAATATGGCGCTACGCGATGCACTTGTCGCTGCCAACCATCTCTGCCCTGTGCTGGGCCAACGCGCTGAACCGGATTCGGTGGATGCGGCTGCTTCGCGCGTCCAAGCAGAGCGATTACTCGAAATTGAGGTGATCCAGAGGGTGCAGGACACCTTGCCACGCATCTTGTTTGGAACCGTTTGGTGGGGGAAGGCTCTTCGAGCGCTGGCGCTACCGATCATGTCTCGGCCCGCGCTGGCGAAGCTCGCTTTCAGCGGGCTTCGCGCCGCCTCTGGTCGGCTTCGGGCCCGCTTTGACTACGGGGTGACTGAAGTCCGGCTTGATGTCCAAAGTTGACCAGCCCTAGTGATTCCAAATTACATGACGTGACCGCGAGTATCGGACTAGGGTCTCCGCAGATACGGCACCCGCCGATTCGCCTCGTCGACCACGCTGCACGCGCGCGATCCGCGAGCAGGCGTCGCCGTCCGCGAGTGGCACTCAAGCCGTTGAAGTGTGTGTGCCGAATCTGCACATGCACACTTCGCGAGGTTGGCCGGGCTCCAATGCGCCCCGACTCCGGCTGCCATCCGCTGACAGATCTCGCCTGTTTGAGGCACCGTGTTTGCAATTCGACGCTACTCGACAGATGCGGATGTGCGGCGCGGGCGGTCACTTCATCTCGTGGAGGAGCCTCAGATGCCCGAGCTCGAAAATCCAGAAACGAAACCGACCGATCAGATTTCTTCGATTCTCGCTGGCTACCTGACCCCAAAGGGATTGGCTAAGGCACTGGGCGTCACCGAACGCACCATTGCGCGATGGCATCACTTCCGTGAGGGTCCGCCGCGCGTCGAATTCGGTCGCAAGGTCCTTTACCGGTTAGAATCGGTAAAGGCTTGGTTGGAAGGTTGCGAGCATCCGCAGGCGCGGGCGAATCGGGGAGAGCGATCGCGTCCGTCGCGCAAGTCCCGGATCAGGATGTCAAATGAACTCAATAAGGGTCGGGAGGCTCCGGAATGATAAGCCCCTTCAGGTTCAAGAACGTGGACGCTTCGAGCTAGTTTTCGCGAAGAAGTCGGCCACCTCAACGTCGAGGGCTCGGGCCAGCTTCACCATCGTGGCCAGCGAGGGGCTGCGTTTGCCGCGGAGAATCTGCGACAGGTGCCCTTTCGAGAAATCCGTCTCAAGATAGAGGCGGTCGAGCGAGCCGTATTTCTGGATCACGATCTCGCGCAGCCTTCGGCGGAATAGAGTCTCCT
>JBAWCX010000731.1:0-5104 GCA_049590495.1 Binatus sp. (SeqCode) | reverse complement strand
ACAGACAAATGCGAATCTGTTTGGGAGAGAGGCCACTCAGCGGCGGGCACGGCGGCCCGCCCCACTGCTCACGGCGGCCCGCCCCACTGCTCACGGCGGCCCGGCCCACTGCTAGAGAGAAGCTGAGGGGGCGCGATGAGTGGCGGGGAATTTCTGATGTGGCTGCATCTGTGCGCGATGGCGTCGTACGTCGGCGCGCAGTTCGCGGTCATCTATATGCTGATTCCGGCCGCCGAGACCGCGCCCAACGAAGCCGCGCGGCGCGCAAGCCTGATCGCGGGCTTCAAGTTCTACAACCCGTTCACGATCGGCGTGCTGGGAATTATTGTGATTAGCGGCGCGATGCGCCTGACGGACCTGAAAGCGTCGATGAAGTTCGACTACTTCGCGCGGATCGGCTCCGCGCTCGAGCTGAAACTGGGACTCGCCTTCGTGCTCATCTTCATCCAGACCTACATTACGTTCGGACTGGCGTTCAGGATCGGGCGCCAGGAAGAGGTGGCCGCACACGGCGACGGCGAGGCGTTCAGCGTCGAACAGCTCAACTCGATGCTGCGGCGAATCCGCGCCATGTCCTGGTTCACGATCGTGCTGGCGGCCGCCGTCATCTGGGTGTCACTCACCATGGTTTCGCGAGCGGTGTATGAGCCCGCCACCGCATCGCGCATTTCCGCGCGCGCCACATCGGTTCGGATGCTCACGCACCCGACGACGTTTGCGATGCTGGCCGCGCGAATCGACATGACTTAGTGCGCGAGCGCGAGCAGCGAGCCGACGATGTAGGCGACGGTGATGATTCCGAAAATCGCGCCCGGCAGTTCGTTCAACATGCTGTACTGCGCAAACCGAATCTCTTCGCTAACCGGTGCTTCGACGACGGACCCGATTCCTGCAAACCTTGCTTCTGTGGTTGATGCGTTCATGTTCATTTCTCCCGTATCTTCTTCTGACTGTTTAGGCCAATGCCAGCAGCGAGCTGACGATGTATCCGAGCGTGATCACGCCGAACACTACGCCGGGCAATTCGCTCAGCAGGCTGTTCTGCGCGAGGCGCGTTCCGACGGTCGATTCCGCCGCTTCGTTGACGTTGGCGAGCACTGCGATCGTGGCTTCGTTGGTTGTTGCGTTCATTTTCAGATCCTCCCGTTGTTTCAGTTGCTGACTGTGGTAAAGCAAGTCAGGTGCCATCGAAGAAACTCTCGATTTAGCAAGGGTTCTCTGGCAGATCGTTTGGTGCCAATGAGCACGGATCAAAATAAATACTATTAAAATCAATAGGTTAGGGATAATCGCAGAATGCGAGGTGAGATGGGCTCATCTTCGATTTTCGCCTTTAGTTTCCTCTTTCGCGAATCGGTGCACGCATCTGGCCGCAGTCATTTGGCTGCACATCGCGTCGTGCACGGCACCTCTTTGATAACCTCAATGCATCTGCAAAAGTGGCGTGATGGCGAGTGAAACGAATCAGGACGCGCAGCAATCCAACGAAAAAGCGACCGGAGGATTGAGGCCGACGACTGCGATGCTCGTCGCCGAAGCCATCGCCCACCCCATCGAGCGTCCGCATTTCATCCGCAGCCTGGCGCTGCACTTCGCCGAGACCACAATCTTCCTGCTCGCGGTCGTCGGCGCGATCGCGATGGGACTCGGCATCACCGCCTACTTCGGCGAGCATCGCTACGTGTTCGCGTACCTCGCGGCCTACGCGGGCTTTTGCTTTTCCGATTTGATTGTGCGCGAGGACGCCGCGGACCGGCCCGCACACGTGGAGCTCAGCCGGCGCATCACAGGCCAGCTCCCGCTGCTCGCGACGTTTGCGGCCGCCCCGTTCGAGCGCACCTACGTCTACGGCGGCGCGGCGCCGGCGTTCGTCAGCGCGCTAGGAGTGTTGCTTGAGCTGCTGGGGATGTGGATGGCGCTGAGCGCGCGCGTTCAGCTCGGATTTTTCACCGCGGGCCGAACCGCCGATCATCCGGCACTCGTCAAGCGCGGCTTTTATCGGTACATCAGGCATCCGATTTACGCGGGCACATTTTTGGTGACGTTCGGCTGGACGCTCATCTACGGAGCGCCAGTGACCGCGATTCTGACGGTGATCGTCGGAGCGATTTTTGCCCAGCGACGGATAAAGTCCGAAGAGGCCGCGATGCGCGCGCGCTTCGGCGACGAGTACGACACCTACGTACGCGAGACCGACGCGCTGGTCCCCGCCATCTGGTAGTTCAGCGGCTACGCGCCTCGAGTTGGCAGCGTGCGTGCGAGCAAAAGTGCTCGCCGCTGCGGATACTGACGAACTTCGCGCCGCATCCCGCGCATTCGCGAATCGATTCGCCCGGCCTAAGCCGCGGCTCAAGCTCAGCCGCCGCCGATGAGTCGTCGCTCTTCGATCCTTGCGCCGTGCGTCGCGGCTTCCGCTTCTCCGGCGTCGCGCCGTCGGCAACCAATCTGCCGTTCGCGCCCATCAACGCGAGTTCGTCCGCGCGATTGTTGATCGGATCGGTGCCGTGTCCACGCACCCATTCGAACCGTACGCGCCGCGCCGCCGCTTCGACGTCGAGCAGTTCCCACAAGTCGTGATTCTTGTTGCGCTTATAGTGAAGCGTCATCGAATCCACGACGTACTTGCTGTCACTGCGAAGTACAACGTAGGCGCCGGTTTCGGTCGCGCGCAGGCCTTCGATCGCGGCCATCAGTTCCATGCGGTTGTTGGTGGTTGAGTCGCAGTGGCCGTTGAGTTCGGTCACTTTGCCGTCAGGATCGCGCACAACTACGCCCCATCCACCCGGCCCCGGGTTACCGATGCAGGAACCGTCGGCGTAAACGAGATATTCGCGAGGCGCGGATGCCACGTTCCGATTCTAGCTGAGGCCGCGATCTTTTCGCAGCCGTGCGAACCAGTCGACGTATTGGCGCGCCGCCCGCTCCCACGAGAAATCCGCCGCAAAGCAATTTTGCATCAGCCGCCGCCACGTCGCGCGATCCCGGAACGTCGCGACCATCCTGCCGAGCGCCGCGACCATTTCAGCCGCGTCAAACTTCTCGAATGTGAAGCCATTTCCGATGCCGCGCTCGGAATCGAACTCGCCGACGGTGTCGCGCAGTCCCCCGGTGGCCCGCACCACCGGCGCGCTGCCGTAGCGCAGCGCGTACATCTGCGTGAGCCCGCACGGCTCGAATCGCGACGGCATCAGGAAGGCGTCGCTGCCGGCCTGGATTCGATGCGCCATCGTGTTGTTGAACTCGACGATCACGCGAAGTTTTTCAGGGTAGCGCAACTGAGCGTCCTTGAAGAATTTCTCGAGCGCCAGATCGCCGCTCGCCAGCATGACGAGTTGCAAATCGAGGCGCATCATGGCGGCGAGCGCGTCACGGAGCAGGTCGACGCCTTTTTGCCCGGTCATGCGCGTCACCATCCCGACAACGGGCCAGTCTTCACGATTCGGCAGCTTGAGCAAATCTCGCAGCGCGCGCGTGCAGATGCGCTTGCCGTCGGGTTTCGTCGCCGAGTAAGTCGCGGCGATTTCGCTGTCGTGGGCGGGGTCCCACTCGCTGTAGTCGGCGCCGTTCAGGATTCCCACGAAATTTTCGCCCTTGTCGCGCAACACTCCTTCGAGCCCGAAGCCGAGTTCCGGATCTGTAATCACTTCATGCGCGTAGGTTGGGCTCACAGTCGAAGCGCCGTCGGACAGAACGACCGCGCCCTTCATCAGGTTGAGGTGGCTGTAAAATTCCAGATAGTCGACCGAAAAATATGGCGCGTCGAGATTGAGCAGCGCGAAGTCCTCGCGTTTGCCGATACCCTGGAAGGCGAGATTGTGAATCGTAAAGACCGACAGCGCCTTCTTGAAACGGCGACGGAGCGCGTCGTCGGCGCGCATCGCGATGGTCGCGGCGGCAGAATGCCAATCGTGCGCATGGATAACGTCCGGCGCGATTATCTCCGCAGAGGCGATCGCGGCGGCGCGGCCGAAGAAGACGAAGCGCCGCAGGTTGTCGGGATAATCGTTGCCGTTCTCGCCGTAGATTCCCGGGCGCCCGAAAAATCCGGGATGGTCGATCAGGTACATCGGCACGCCGCGCGGATCGGTCGCGCGCAGCACCGAGAAGCGTTCGACGGCGGCGCCGAATCGCATCGGGATGTCGCGCATCACCGGCGCGGTCTCGAGTTTGTCAATAATCGACGTGTAGCCGGGCACGAATAGCGACGGCTCCTCGCCCGCAGCTTTCAATGCGCCAGGCAACGAGCCGATCACGTCGGCGAGACCGCCGGCTTTTGCATGCGGGGCGGCTTCCACCGCGACGATCGCTATCTTCACGGGATCAAGATTCCAGAGACCTGTTGGCCGTCAAAAACATACGCGCTGCGGCTGGAGGGTTCCAGCATCGCAGCGCGCATCGATTTGTGAATTTGTGCGGATCCGTTAGTTCAGCACGGTCCTCTCGGTCCGCGCTGCTGCCGGCGTGGGTGCGACCGCCTCTGCCCCCGGCTTCACGGCGTCGCCGTCGCGCAGCGCGTGCCGGATGACCTCGTCGACAGTATCGACGAAAATCATCTCGAGCTCCTTGCGCACTTCGGGCTGGATGTCCTCGAGGTCGCGCTCGTTGCGGCGCGGCAGAATGATCGTCTTGATTCCGGCACGCCTCGCCGCGAGCACTTTCTCCTTGATTCCGCCGACCGGCAGCACCTTGCCGCGCAGCGTTATCTCGCCGGTCATCGCGACGTCCGAGCGCACCGGCCGCCCGCTGAGCAACGAGGCAAGCGACGCCGCGATCGTCACGCCGCCCGACGGTCCATCTTTGGGAATCGCGCCGGCGGGGACGTGGACGTGGATGTCGGATTTTTCGTAGAAGTCGGGCGCGATTCCAAGCGCCGCCGCGTGGCTGCGCACATAAGACAGCGCCGCCTGCGCCGATTCTTTCATCACGTCGCCGAGCGAGCCCGTAAGGTTGAGCCCCTTCTGCCCGGTCATGCGCGTGCTCTCAATAAACATTATCTCGCCGCCATTTGGCGTCCACGCCAACCCGGTTGCGACGCCCGGCTCCTGCGTGCGTTCGGCGACTTCGGAGAAAAATTTCGGCGCGCCGAGATACTTCTGTACGTCGT
>JBAWCX010000730.1:0-1663 GCA_049590495.1 Binatus sp. (SeqCode) | reverse complement strand
GAACGCGCCTTTGGCAATGCCGGCGAATACCGGAACTACGGCCGGGCCTACAACTACAACCGAGGCTACTATGGGGCTCCAGGGTATGTTGGAGCTCCCGGTTACGCAGCGCCTTACTATGGCGGCGGCGTGCCGGGCTATGCGGTCGGCAACGGATGCGGCAGGGCGCAGAGCGTGATGAACCAATATTACCGCGACCGGAACTACGGCCATCCGGCAGCCGCCAACGATTTGCTCCGTCAGAATCAGTGGGCGTTTCGTAGTGGATGCGCAGGTGGCGCGCCGGTCGGAGGCGGGTTCGGTGGACTTGGTGGACTATTCGGCGGAGCGCCGGCGTACAACAACTACCGGCCAGCGTACAACGGCGGTGGACTGGGTGGACTATTCGGCGGAGCGCCCGCGTACAACAACAACTACCGACCCGCGTACAACGGCGGTGGATATAACGGCGGTTACGGACAGCCCGGCGGAAGCTCGATGCTGGGGCCGCTGATTCAGCGATATTTCCATTAACCAACGCATCTCGGATGCGTTCCTGACGACCCTCAGCGCGCCCCGTCTCCTCCCGGCGGGGCGCTTTCTTTTTATACCGCCGCCAGCCGCTCGATTGCGCGCAGCACCTTCACCCGGCGTTCTTCCGGCGTCCTCGCGAAGGACGAGAATTGCAGCGCCGTGGTCGTGATTCCCGCGCGCGCGTAGTCATCGAGCCGCCGCCGGCATTTCTCGGCCGTACCGAACACGAAAATCTTGTCGACCATCTCGTCGGGAATCGTTTCGAGTGCTTTCTTGCGATCGCCGGCATTCCACGCGTCGATTGCCGTCGCTGCTTCCTTGTCGTAGCCGATCTCGCGGAAAAATTTGTTGTATTGCGGGACGGTCACGTAGGCCGTCAGCGAGCGGCGGAATAGCGTGCGCGCGACGGCTTCGTCCTCGTCCACTCCGCAGATTATTCGGCACACGACATCCAGCTTCGATGGATCCTTGCCAGCCGCGCGCATCCCTTCGCGCGTGTTGTCGAGCATCGGCGCGACCGTCTCGGGCGTGACGAAGTTGACGATCACGCCGTCGCCAATCTCGCCGGCCAGCCGCAACATTTTGGCGCCCTGCGCACCGATGTAGATTTTCGGCGGATGCGTAATCACTGAATCGAGCCGAAAGCCGTTCATCTTGACCTTCGCACCCGCCATCGTGACTTTCTCGCCGCGGAAAATCGCGCGCAGCGCTTCGACCGTCTCGCGCATCTGCGTCACCGGCTTTTGAAAAGGCACGCCCATCCAGTTCTCGACGATATTCGGCGTCGAGATTCCGAGCCCCAGGATAAAACGCCCGCCCGCCAGCTCGTTGGTGGTGACTGCGGACATCGCGATCAGCGGGGCCGGCCGCGTGAACACCGGAATTATGGCGCATCCAAAGCGCATCTTGTCGGTGAGCATCGCCGCCGCCGCGATCGGCGCGAACGCGTCGGTCGAGAACGATTCGTACGACCACGCGTCGGTGTAGCCGCATCGGTCGGCGGTGCGCACCAGCTCGGGAAAATGAATGCCGTTGAACGGATCGAACGGGATGGTGATTCCAAGTCGCATCTTTTTAGAACTCCTTAGTCCGACGAGACTATCGCAGCCGCCCGCATCTCGCCTACCTGCCGCCGGGCGCGAGGTTGAGC
>JBAWCX010000729.1:0-3841 GCA_049590495.1 Binatus sp. (SeqCode) | reverse complement strand
CGCGACGCCGCTCGGTCGGCGCCCTGGCCGCTCGCTTCGCCGGCGCCAACGAGCACGGCAAGCAGGTCGCGCGGCTGGCGCTCAAGCTGTTCGACGCGACGGCGCCCGTTTTGGGCCTGCCCAAGTCGTCGCGGGAACTCCTTGAATTCGGGGCTTTATTGCACGATATAGGCCATGCCATTGATCATGACCGGCACAATCGCCATTCTTACTACCTGATTAAGAACGCGGAGCTGTTCGGCTTCAACACAGACGAAATCGAGGTCATCGCACAGGCGGCTCGCGGGCATCGCAAGCAGGCTCCCAAGCTCGATTCGCCGGATTTGAAATCGCTCAGCCCCGCCAAGCGCCGTGTGATACGGGGCCTCGCCGCGATTTTGCGTGTCGCCGACGCGCTGGATCGAAGCCACTTCGGTGTGGTTAAGAATATCGAGGTCAGGTACTCTCCGGGCCGTGTGATCGTCGGAGTCGATTCGAAGCGCGAGAAAGCCGACCTCGAACTATGGACATGCGAGAGAAGAACCGACCTGCTATCGAGACTGCTGGATCGCCAGGTGGTGTTGCAGCGCTAGAGCTGCCCGCCGCCGTACCTTCGCCTTCGCCCAACGGCCACGTTACTCCATCGACCCCGCGCAAATCCGCGCCGCGCACCGCGCCCAAGACTCTGCTCGAAACGCCGCATCCCTATCGCGGTCGTTTGATCTGCGTCGAGGGAATCGACGGCTCCGGCAAATCGACGCAACTGCTGCTGCTCGAGCGATGGCTCCGCGCGCGCGGCTACCCGGTCCATTTTACCGAATGGAATTCGTCACGGCTGGTGCGGCGTTCGATGCAACGCGGCAAGAAAAAGAACCTGCTGACGCCGACCACGTTCTCGCTGCTGCACGCCGTCGATTTCGCCGATCGCCTCACCTATCAAATCCTGCCGCCGCTCAAAGCCGGTATGATCGTGCTCGCCGATCGGTACGTTTACACCGCGTTTGCGCGCGACGTCGCGCGCGGCGTGCATCCCGACTGGGTCCGCTCGGTTTACAGCCCTGCGCTGCGCCCCGATCTGACGCTCTACTTCCGCGTCCCCATCGACATTTCGCTCGAGCGCCTGCTGTCGGGACGCGCCAAGCTCAAGTACCACGAGGCCGGCATGGATGTAGGCCTCTCCGCCGATCCAGTCGAGAGTTTCCGCATGTTTCAGAGCCACGTGCTCGAAATTTACGATCAACTGACCACCGAGTTCGGCATGCGTCCGATTGACGCGACCGCCGAGATTCCCAATCAACAGAAGGTCGTGCGCACGATGGTCCAGGAAGTCCTTCAAGACTACGACCTCCAGCGAGCGAACGGAAAAAATGGCGTCACCCCGCAGCCACGCTAAGACCTGGTACGGGCACGGGCTGCCGTACATCACAAAAAAGCGGCTGCCCGGCCATTTGATCGCGATTGAGGGAACCGACGGCGTCGGCCGCTCGGCGCAAATCGAACTGCTGCGGCCGTGGCTCGAGCTCGAGGGCTACGCCGTCAGCAACACCGGATGGACCCGCTCTCCCCTGCTCTCCGAGACCATCAACGAGGCCAAGGCGGGACATCAGCTTACGGTCACGACCTTCTCGCTGCTTTACGCCGCGGATTTTGCCGATCGCCTCGAGCACGAAATCCTGCCGGCGTTGCAGGCGGGCTTTATCGTAATCGCCGATCGATATATGTACACGGCGTTCGCGCGCAACTCCGTGATGGGCGCCGACCCGGATTGGACGCGCGAGGTGTTCGGCATGGCTCTTGTGCCCGACCTCGTTCTCTACCTCGACATCGACGTTGAATCGCTCATCCCGCGTGTCATCATGGGTAAGGGCATGGACTACTGGGAATCCGGGATGCATCTCGCTCTTGGCACCGACCTGTTCGATTCGTTCGAGCACTACCAGAGCCGTCTGATCGACGAGTACCGCCGCTTATCCAGCGAGTTCGGCTTCATCTCCGTCGACGCGCGCCTGCCGATCGAGGAGCTTCAGGGCGAGATTCGAAAACACATCGCCGAATATCTGTCCGGCGCCAACGGCAAGCCGCATCCCGAAGCGGGCGGCGACCACGGCGTATCGACGCGTAAGGAATAGCAGGGTGATAGATGCTTCGCGCTCCGACGCGCCGACGCGCAGAGTAACGCTTTCCCCCGGAGAAACCGTCGCCGACGCCGCACGCAAAGCGATCGCGTTCGGCGCCGAAGCGCTGCTGCGCAATCAGACCGCGGCCGAGTCCGGCGAGGCGGAGCCCCTGCATCAACTGCGCGTCGCGACCCGGCGCCTGCGCGCGTCGATCGAATTGTTCTCGAGCGTCATTTACGCCGCGCAGCTCAAGTTCTTCCGGCGCGACCTGCCATGGCTCGGCACTCAAGCCGGCGCCGCCCGCGAATGTGACGTGACGTCGGCGCTGATCGCCGCTCGGGCCGCCAAAATCGATGCGGATCTGAAAGACGCGATCGCGCCGATGCTCGCGGCGCTCGACGAACGGCGCAAGTCCGAGCACGCCAGGCTGTACGAGCTGCTCGCGTCGAAGCGCTATCGGAACCTGATCGCGAAACTGTCGCGGCCGGCAATCAAGAAAGTCGGCGCCGACCGCCGGCTGGGCATCGTCGCCGCTCAATTGGTTCGGCCCGCTTCGCGCGGTGCTTCCCGCCTGGGTGAAAAACTCGCCCACGACGCTCCAACCCCCGTTTTCCACAAGCTCCGCGTTCGCATCAAGCGGCTGCGCTACGAGCTCGAGATGATCGCGCCGCTCGGCGCCAAGCGTCATCGCAAGACCCTGGCGCGCCTCGAGGAGTTGCAGGAAATGCTCGGGCTCTACCACGACACCACTGTCGCAACCGCCTGGCTGCTGTCGTACGCCGAGACCTCCGCCGCGCCGCCCCGCACTATGCTCGCGGCGGGAGCGTTGATCCAGTCGCTGGGCAGCCGCGAAAGCAAACTGCGCCGGCGATGCATGAAAGCGTGGCGACGATTCGAGCGCTCCGACGCGATGCGCGACACGATGGAGGAAATTCGAAAAGCCGGCAAGCTGAGCCTGATGTCAGTGAGCTCGCCGGCTGCGGATGCGATCGAGACCGATCCGCCGGATCAATCGCAAATCGCGCGCGGTGGGATTGCGGATGAACCGCACTCCAATCACAATTCGATAGACTCGCATTCCGGAATGGAAACACTTTCATGAGGATCTATATTCTGCGTCACGCGACCGCCGAGGAGGCCGCCTCGAGCGGGGACGACGGCGCGCGCAAGCTTACAGAACGCTCGAAGGAAAAAATGTCCGGAGCGGCAGCGGGCCTGCGCGCGATGGGTCTGAAGTTCAATGTGATTCTGACCAGTCCGCTCGCGCGCGCCGCCGAAACCGCTGAGATCGTGTCGGCCGCCTACGAGAATACTCCGCCGCCGCAGGTTCTTCCCGCGCTCGCAACCGGAGTTGCGGCGACCGACGCGGTGACCGCGTTGCGTCCATTTGCAAAACATGAGGACGTGATGATCGTCGGGCACGAGCCGCAACTGAGCGCCGTCGCGTCGATTCTGCTGACCGGCGCGAGCGACGTCGTTCATATGAAGCTGAAGACCGGCGGATGCATCGCGATTGACCTGCCCGCGCGCTTCGACCGCGGCGGCGGCGAGCTGCGCTGGATGCTAAACCATCGCCAACTACGCACAATGCGCAAGTAGTCCTGACACTGGGTGCAGGGGTCACCCCTGCCGAAGGAAGTGTGAAACCCACCGCGGGTTTCGCATACGATTAACTGATCTGCCCTTCCCGCGCTCACTCCCAGATCGCTTTCACCGGCACTTTCTCCGCCTCTGCCCCCTTGGTT
>JBAWCX010000728.1:0-3499 GCA_049590495.1 Binatus sp. (SeqCode) | reverse complement strand
GCTCAACGGCGAGGCCCTCGAACAGCTGTGCGGGAGGTCCGATCTGTTAGTAGTACCAAGCCTATGGCCCGAACCTTCGGCGCTGGTAGGTCGCGAGGTTGGTCTTCATGGAGTGCCACAGGCTGCGTTCGCCGTCGGCGGCAACCCCGAGTGGCTGCTCGACGGCGTCAACGGTCATCTCGCGCCAGGCGATCCGCCGACCGCAGCCGGTCTCGCCGACGCCATCGTCAAGTGCCTCGCAGATCCGGCGCACTATGCGCCGTTGCGCAAAGGCGCGGTCGAAGTCGCGCGTCAATTTACGCTCGAGCGGCATATGCGGCTACTGCTTCCGATTCTGCGGCAGGCGGCAGGTGGCATGCACAGCAATTTCGCAAGCGATTCGCTCGCGGAACACTAGGTATGTCTCGATTGGCTGCTGAAAATCATAGGACGAAGACGATTTGATATGGCATCTCATAACCGGTGAGTATCCACCCGACATTGGCGGCGTGGGAGACTACACGCATCTTATCGGAGAAGCTCTGTCACGATGTGGTGACGAAGTTCATGTCTGGACGCCCGGGAATTCCAATCCAGCAATCGAGGCCGGGCCGATCCGGGTGCATCGCTTGTCCGATGATTTCGGGCCGCGATCGATGGCGGCGATGGACCGTGGAATTGATCGAAGGTCGAAGTCCCAGGTGCTTGTCCAATATGTGCCGCACGCTTTCGGATGGAAGGCGATGAATGTACCGCTATGCATCTGGCTCGCGTCGCGGCAACGCGAGCGGCTCGGTGTGATGTTCCATGAAGTGGCGTATCCGATCGCGCGCGATCAGTCGATTCGGCACAACTTTCTCGGCGTCGTGACGCGCGCGATGGCGGCGATACTGGCCCGATCGGCGCGGCGCATCTTTGTGACGACGTCGGCTTGGGAACCGCCGTTGCGGTCGATTTCCCGGACGCGGCGGACCATCCAATGGCTTCCAATATTCAGCAACATCCCGGTGGTCGAAGACGAAGCCGGCACCAACGCGATACGCCGGCGCATCGCGGCGGATGGCGGCAAGATTGCGGGGCACTTCGGCGCTTACGGATCGGCTTATGCGGCCGGGACGACGGCCTTGCTCTTGGCTGGTCTGGCCCATGACGCCGGTCTCTCGGTGCTCCTGATTGGCAACGGCGGAGTGGAGTTTCGTGAACGAATGATCGATCGGCATCGCTCGTTCGCGAATCGATTGCATGCCACCGGCGCGCTCGCGGCCGCGGATTTGTCGCGCGCGATCGCCGCATGCGATCTGATGATCCAGTACTATCCCGACGGCGTCACCACACGGCGGGGCAGTTGCATGGCGACGTTGGAACATGGACGTCCCCTGGTTACCACCTCGGGCCACCTGACCGAACCGCTGTGGGATGAATCGCGCGCGGTGGCGATAGCGCCGGCGAATGACCTCCCGGCGACGGCGGAGCTGGTTCATCGATTGATTGACGACCGGGACGAACGACAGCGCCTGGGAACGGCGGCGCGCGAGCTCTACGATCGACGCTTCGATATCAGGCACACGGTTTCGGCTCTGCGCGCATCATTCAACGGAGCGGAGTAGTGCGCCCTGTACCTGCACTCAGCGTGGATTGGCGGACTAATCGGTCTGCCGTCAGTTATTCACGGAATCAGGCTGAGAGAGTTGCCAGTGGGCCTGCCGAGAATCAGCATCAAAAAGTCGATGCTGCGAATTCCTGATTTCCGTGCGATGATAGATCAACGAGCACGCACCAGTGAATCGTTGTGGCCGAGGCTCATTGAGTTTTGGCTCGCGGTGATACTGATCCTTTTTTTCGAATTGCGAATCCTTAATTCTCATTTAGGGCGGTACGCGCTCGACGCCATTAGACACGCACTGTAATAATGTGGACCGGTGAGCTAGGAGCCATCTTCGCGACAATCCTTCTCGCGTCGGCCTGCTATGGAGCTGGCGTCTGGCTCACTCGAATCTGCCCCGCTTCCTTCTCTTCTCTCGACCGACTGGCGCTGAGCTGCGTTGGTGGTTTCGGAATTCTTGGCACGGTTCTCTTCATCGTTGGCCAAATCGTATACACGCGCTGGACTATTGCGACGATTCTGGCGCTGGCTATCCTGGCGGGCGCGATCGCTCTCGTACTCCGCAGAACCGATGGACGGCGGATGATGGAGCTGCTGACCTCGAGCATTTCGAAGCCCCCTATATTGCCAACTGCCGCAATTGGATTCGTTCTTTGCGTGACGGCTTTGGGCGGGCTCGCGGAGATCACGGGCGATCTGGGCAACGATGCTATCGCATATCATCTGCTCGGGCCAAAAGTGTGGCTGCGCGAAGGCGTTGTGCGTCCCGTGCTCGACAATTGCCTCACGGCATTCCCCGTCATCGCCGAGACCACGTACGGCGCACTGATAGCGTGCGGAGGACAACGTGGACCGGGGTTTTCTGCTGTTTTCACCTTTGGCGCGTTTCTCCTGCTCGTTGGCGCGTTGGCGCGGCGCGGAGGTCTCGATCGCAAAGCTTCGTGGTGGGCGGCGGCGCTGATCGCGACGATGCCCGCCCTGTACGAAGGCTCGCACACGGCATTCGTGGACGTGATCTACGCGAGTTTCGTTCTCGCGGCTGCGCGCATCGCATTCGATGCTTCACGCGGGCGCGAATACCTGGCCGCCGGCTTGTTCTGCGGATTCGCGCTGGGAACAAAGTACAGCGGACTGGTCGTCGTTCCGCTGCTGCTCGTCTGCATGGCAGCAGAATGGGAGCTAAGCAGCGAAGGCGACTGGCGCTCGGCCGCGAAAAAATTGGCCATCGTTTGCGCAGGAGCGGCCGCCATCGCTGTGCCTTTCTATGTGCGAAACTGGATACTGCTCGGCTCGCCGATTTATCCGCCGCCGCCCTTCCTGTCGCGGTTCGTTCACGTCAAATATCTCTCGGCCGGCACCATTCGCGCCTTTCACGCCTATATGTACAACCGAGGACGCGGGCTCGGGCACGGCCTCACCGCCTATCTCCTCCTCCCGTTTAAGCTCACATACGAGACAGCCTACTTTCACGGAGCAGGGGGAATCGGCCTGGCACCGCTTGCTCTCGGGCCATTCGGCCTGATCGCTTCGCGGCAAAACAAGTTTCTCCGTGGACTTGCCCTGTTTGCGTTTCTCCTCACCACGGTGTGGTTTGTCACCGACCAAGAATCGCGTTTTCTGATCGACGTGTACGTGATCGCTACGGTTTTCGCCGTGGCGGGTTGGCGATATGCGGCGGAGACCGCTCCGAAATGGGGGCCCGCTCTCAGCGCCACCGTCATTACATGTTCGATTCTTTATGGCGCCTTCACGATCGGCCACGAGCGCGTGGATGACGTGCATGCCGCACTCTCGAACCGATACGCCGCGCTGCGCGACGAGGATACGATTCCTTTCGTCGACGGATTCGACTATCTGAACACCGCACCCGCAGTCCGCAGCGTGCTGATTCTCGATTCGACCGTTCCGCCCTACTAT
>JBAWCX010000727.1:0-12644 GCA_049590495.1 Binatus sp. (SeqCode) | reverse complement strand
GGGCAGGGGTGACCCCTGCACCCAGTATTCGGAGGGGCTCCGTTGTCGCCGGGCAGCTCTGATGACAAACTCCACGCCTACAACTATGCAACGCGCAGGCGCATCCAGGCGAAGTTATACGCGGGCTATCTTCCGCACTCACGCGCATCTAGCGGATGAAGCCGCGGGTATCCTCGTGGCCGGCGGCGCCATCGGATGCGCGGTCGCCGGGATGAAGCTGCCGCGCGCGCGCGAAGCTAAGACTGTCGCGCTCGAAGCGTATTTCGACCGAATATCCGCGAGCGATCTGTCGCGGCTCAGGCTGATGATGGAGCAGGCGGGGATGCTCGCTGACGCCACGCGAGACGGCGCCGCGGCCGACGGTGCTCGCCATTCCAGCGTCCGAAGAATCGTCGATCCTGGATGGTCGACGCTTTGGATGCGACGGTTCGGGCCGTTTCGCGTCGGGCGCCGAATGCTGATCGTACCGCCATGGAAACGCGAAAATCAGCGCGGCCGAACGACGATCGTCGTCCAACCCGCTCGCGCGTTCGGCACCGGACATCATCCGACGACGGCCGGCGCACTGCGCGCGATCGAATCCCTGATGGGCGCGCACGCGCCGAAGTCGATCCTCGATGCGGGCACCGGCTCGGGAGTATTGGCGATCGCGGCGGCGCTGCTCGGCAAGGGCGACGGCCTCGAGCGCGAAATAATCGCCATCGATGTCGATCCGACGGCGCTGGAAAACGCGCGCGTCAATGCGCGCCTGAACGGCGTCGAGAAATCGATTCGATTTTCGTCGGTGCCGCTCGCTTCGATTCATCGCCATTTCGATCTGATCACCGCGAATATTCTTAGCCACACCTTGATCGAGCTCGCGCCGCATTTGAGGCGAATCGTGGCGCCCGGCGGTCGATTGATTCTTGGCGGATTTCTCGCCGACGAAGCCTCCGAGGTGCTGAATCACTACCGCTCTCCCTTGCGATGTCTCAGCCGCAAGACGCATCGCGGGTGGACGACGCTAGTGATGGCGCGAGCGCCACGCTGATGGCCGTTTCGTCGACGCCGCGGCGTTTTTCGATTGCGCGCACGCCGGATGCGAGCGGCATCGCGCACGTCGAGGGCGCGGAGTTGCATCACATGCGCACGGTGCTGCGGCTGGCTGCTGGCGCGCGCGTGTCGATGCTCGATCCCGCGGGCATCGAGCATTGGGGAATAATCGAGCGTTATGAACGCGAGCGCGCGGTGATTCGCATCGATTTTTCGGCGGCGTCAGCGTCCCGACCTAGAATCATTCTGGCCGCGGCAATAGTCAAAGGCCCGCGAATGGACTTCATCGTCGAGAAAGCGGCGGAGCTGGGTGCTTCGGAGCTATGGCCAATCGTTTGTGCGCGCGGATTGGTCCGTTCGCCCGGCGCGGAGCGGCTCACGCGATGGGGCAGGCTCGCACTCGCCGCCGCAAAGCAGAGTCAGTCCGCGCTCGCGATGGAAGTGCGAGCGCCAATCGGCATCGACGACCTGGTTCGCGGCGTGCCGCCCGCAACGTTCGCCGTAATCTGCGCGCAAGGGGGAGAGCCGCTCGGCGATGTGATTCGACGCGCACATCCGCGTGCGATATTGATAGCGGTCGGACCGGAGGGCGATTTCGACGACGACGAGCGCGCCAAGGCCGCCAAGGCCGGATTCTTCTCGGCCGGACTCGGGCCAAATCGACTCAGGAGCGAGACAGCGGCTCTGGCAGCGGTCAGCATAGCGGCGGGGTTACTGGACGATGGGCAAAGGACAACAGACGGCGAAACGAAATAAAACGATGGCGCGCAAGTTCGCGTTCATCATGGACCCGCTCGAGCGGGTGCTGGTCGACAAGGACACGACGTTCGTGTTCATGCTCGAGGCGCAATTTCGCGGCCACGAAATCTATTTCCTCGGCATCCGCGACCTCTACGCGAGCGGCCCGCAGGTTATCGCGCGGGCGCGGCGATGTGAGCTGGCGCGCCGGGATCCTCATTACAAATTTCTCGACGAGGGAGCGGAGTATCCGCTGGAGACCTTCGACGCGGTCTTCATGCGCAAGGATCCGCCCGCCGATGCGGCCTATCTCTACGCCACGATGCTGCTCAGCCTGGCCGACAGCCATCGCACGTTCGTGCTCAACAGTCCGGCGGGACTGCGCGAGGCCAACGAGAAGCTCTACGCGCTGAATTTTCCCGACGCGATTCCGCCGACGCTGGTGACCTATGAAATTTCGCGGCTGAAGACGTTTCTCGACGAGCAGGGGGGCGAGATGATCGTGAAGCCGCTCGACGGACACGGCGGCGAAGGCGTGTTCCTGGTCAGCACCAAAGATCGCAACCTCGGCGCGATTCTCGAGACGGTGACGCAATACGAGTCGCGTCCAATCATGGCGCAGCGCTATCTCGCCGAGGCGCGCCAGGGCGACAAGCGGCTGATCGTGCTCGACGGCGAGCCGATCGGATGCATGCTGCGGGTGCCGCGCGACGACGAGAATCGCGGCAATATCCACGTCGGCGGCAATTGCGTGAAGGCGCCGATCACGGTGCGCGATCGCGACATCTGCCGGATGCTGAAGCCGCGCCTCGTGCGCGACGGCCTGTACTTTGTCGGCCTCGACATCATCGGCGACTACCTGACCGAGGTGAACGTGACGAGTCCGACGGGAGTGCAGGAGGTCGATCGGCTCGACGGCGCGAACCTGGAAGGCAAGGTGATAGATTTCGTCGAGTCGCGAGTGGCGGCGCTCAAGCGATGAACGAGCCGTTGCAAGGAGCGGCAATCATCGGTACCAATGAAGGTTCGCCTTATCGGGAACGCATCCAATCACGGTGGGCAGGTAGCTCAGTCGGTAGAGCAAAGGACTGAAAATCCTTGTGTCGAGTGTTCGATTCACTCCCTGCCCACCAAAATCAGCAAACAATCTGCTAGATCTTACTTGGTGGCGTTTCTGGGTCATCCGAACCGTGGGCAGGTGAGTGATGGCGGCCAAGACGGATAGCGCGGAACCGTTCGCAGCGAAACTGCACTTCATAACGCGCCCGGTGAGCCGATTAAACGCGGCTCGGATTAGACTCGCGCGCGGCTATTACATGCGCGCTCCAGGATGGGTGGTATTGACGACTACCGGGCGGCGCACGGGCCTGCCTCGGCAGACACTCCTTCCGTGCGGCCGGCGCGACGGCGAGATCGTCGTGGTTTCGACCTACGGATGGCGCTCGGACTGGATCTGCAACCTGCGCAAGAATCCCAACGTCAAGGTGTCACGCGACGGAGCGGAGGCGAGCGGCATCGCCGAGGTCGTAGAGGATCTCGAGAGGAAACGCCGGATCATCTCTGAAAACCCGTTCGTGATTCCTCCATTCGCCGTAGTTCGGGCGGTAGCTCTTGGTCCGATGCGGCCGTTGACGGCCACGTTTTTTCGCTGGTGGGTCACTTCGCGTCCGGTGATCGTGATCCGGACGTGAGAGCAGCCTGCCGGGCCCTGTAGATTTTGCAGAGGCTGTCCGCGAATTGGTGCCGGTTGCCCCCTAAAGACAGCTGATTTTTCGCGACTTTCTGTCCTCCTGAAACTGGCATTATCGATGCTTCGTATTCATTCCTGTGAGGTATTTTCCCCACCGACCACTTTTGTCTTTCGAGGAGGTACCAGGAATGAAACTCCGAACATTATTCACCGCCGCCGCGCTGACCGCGCTGTTTGCGGCGGCACCGGTGGTTGCGCATGCGGACCATTGGGGCGACTGGGACGAACATCATGAATGGCACGACGCTCACTGGTGGCATGACCATCATCCGGGCTGGATATACGTCCATCATCCCGAATGGGTAAGGGCGTACCCGGAGTGGCGCGTCTACGACGGCGACTATGACGAGGCTCACGTCTGGCATGACCGCGGTTGGTGGTACGAACGTCATCCGGAATGGGTCCGCGAACATCATCATGACTGGGTACGGTGGCGTGACTAACGAGAGTTAGTCCGTTTTCGTTTCCGGTCTCTTACCTTTGCGCGAGCGCGGGACCAGGCTGGAGCATCCGGGATAAGTCCCGCGATTGCTCTAGCCTCGCGTCTCGCGCAAATTTTTCAGGCTCCGCAAAATTTTTCAGACTCTTCGACAGTTGCGTGCGACGATCGTCCGATGAGATCGTAGCCGGCATGACAACCAAGCTTGCGACGCCAAAAGCGAGCCGGCCTTACATGCCGGGTTACGGAATTCTCGACGCGACCGGCGGCCGCGGGCTGCTGCCGTGGCAATGGGCCGTCGAGCGTTTGACGACGTCGCGCAACTACTGGGTTGCGACGACCTGCCCAGACGGCCGGCCGCATTGCGTGCCGGTCTGGGGTATCTGGCTCGACGACGCGTTCTACTTCAGCAGCGGTGCGAAGTCACGTAAGGCGCGCAACCTGGCCGCGAATCCGAATTGCGTCGTATGCCCTGAAGACGGCATCCAGGCGGTCTCGCTCGAAGGCGTCGCCGAGAAGAATACGGATGCAGCGACGATCCAGCGATTCGTCGAGGCCTACAATCCCAAGTAACAGTGGGATCTGAAGCCTGAGAATGTGCTCGACATGGGGCCGATTTTCGCTGTGCGTCCGCGCAAGGTGATCGCCGTCGACGCGACGCCTGGTGAATTTCAGGGCAGCGCGACGCGATGGCAGTTCGAGCAGAGGTGACGCCGACCGACGCCATTTTGCAGCGTCACGAGCCCTCGGAGCGGGCCGAGCCGCGCCCGCGCACGCCGTTTGAATGCCGGAGGCTGGACAGCGGGCGATGCCGGCGCATCTGGTAACGGCGCGACGGCAGGTCGCCGATCGTGAGAATGCGCAGACGCTCGAGCAGGTATCGCGGCTCGATGCCGAGCGCGGCGCACAGATTGTCGAAGCTGAAAATATCCGGACGCGCCGCGCTAGCCCGGCCACCGGCCTCGAACCAGTTTCTGACTTCGACGAAATCGCGGCGGCGCTCCCCGTCCCCGGCATTGACGTTTCTCAGGTAGCATCGAATCGCGTCTTCGAGGACCGCCAGCAGCAGTTTCAGCTCGCCCTCGATAACGTGATTTCGCCTGATCAGGTCGGCGTACTGCACCGGCAGCAGGAGTCCGGTGTCGAGACCCTTTTCGTATCCAGTGGCGCTATGGCGGCCAGCGGTTTCAATATTTTTGCGCTGTGGAGTTTCGTCTGACATCACAACATGCCCCCATGAATGCAAGCGCGTGGTCGCGCCAGCGCGAGGTTAGAATTCGCGTGATGAAGAAAACTACCAGATCAGTGTTTCTACAATATTAATTCGGAGCGTCGAACCGGCTCAAGATGTGAAGTGAACGACGCCCAGGATTATTTCCAGCAAAATCAACAGCACGACGATGACTTCGAGCAGTACCAGGCGGCGGTCGCGCGCGACGTCCAACACCAGCACCAGCGAGTCCTGGATGCTTTGCAGTTTGCTCGTCAGCGCGGCGTAACGATCGACCAGGTCGAATTCATCGCGGAGATCGTCATAGATGAGATCCATCGCGGGGTCTTCCCACGCGGCGTCGGGCTTGTCGAGCAGATGGAGCACGGCCAGGACTTCGGTACGCGACGAAATCGCCTCGCCGATGAAGCGATGCAAGGGCGTAATGCGATATGGCACGGTACCGCGCGTCGCCATCCGATCGACCAACTCCGCCGTTCGCGCGAACAGGCTCTCCACGATGCGCTCGTAATATTCCATCGCGGCGCTCTGGGCGACCGTGAGCGCGACAATCCCCGCGCGTTGGGGAGTGAGCTTGTCGACGCGCAGCCTCTCGGCTGAAATACCAATCGGCGCGGTCGGGTCCTCCTCCACGGAGTAATCCTCGCGAATGATCCGGGTGGTGAGTTTGGGCAGGACCTGGGTGAGGCGGGCGAACATGCGTTCGCGATGGTCGGCCGGAACGTCATGCGAGACGATTGCGCCGAAGGGAAAGAAGTAGAGGCCGCCGTCGGGCTCGATCGGCACGAACAACTCGAGCGGCGATATTCTCGCCTCGGGAAAAGCCGGGGCAATCTGGCGGAGCGAAAAGTTCTCCTCGAAGGCGACCGCGTAAAATTGATGAATCCGGTTCGGCACTGGATCAAAGCTGTTTGGAATCGACCCTGCCAGTCAATAGCGTCGTCAATTCCCCGTCTGTGATATATGGATCGGGTTCGGCGCACCACAGAAAAATTCGGCGCACGCGCCTATAGGAGTGAACAATGATCGAGAAAGCAATTGAGATTCGCACGACGGACGGGACGGCCGACGGTTTTCTTTATCGGGCGGAAGGCGAGCGGCGATTTCCGGGCGTCATCCATTTGACCGACATCGGCGGCATCCGACCATCGCATCGCGAGATGGCAAAACGGCTGGCCGAGAAAGGTTACACCGTGCTGATGCCCAACGTTTTCTATCGCACGACCAAGCCGCCCGTTATGGACGTCAAGATCGGCATGGGCGATCCGCGCACGATGCAACGGTTCGGCGAGCTGCGGGCGCCGCTCAATCCTGAAGCCGTCGAGCGCGATGGGACAGCCTACGTCAATTTTCTCGCGGCTCAGGATGGCGTGAGCGCGGGATCGATCGGCGTCGTCGGCTACTGCTTCACGGGCGCTTTCGCGATGCGCACGGCCGCTGCCATGCCTGGCAAGGTCGCAGCCGTTGCTTCATTTCACGGTGGCGGTCTCTATACCGATGGGCCGACGGGCCCGCATCTCGTCCTGCCGCGCATCAAGGCGCGGCTCTACTTCGGACACGCGACCAACGACCACAGCATGACTAAAGAAGCAATCGAGAAGTTCGATCGCGCGCTCGCCGCTTGGGGCGGAAAATACGAAAGCGAAGTTTACGAAGGCGCGTTTCACGGTTGGACGACGTCGGACGCTCCGGTTTACAACCAGCCGCAGGCTGAGCGCGCGTTCGAGAAGCTGACGCAGTTGTTCGCCGGCACGCTGAAGTAGCGCCCCGCTCTCGATGAAGGTAGCAGGCGCGATCGCCCTGCTTATATCCATTGCTTCGCCGGCGATAGCGCAGACGTCGGCCGACCAGGCCTTCAGAGCGCAAGTCGCGCAATTTGTCGAAGCGGAGATGCGGCTCTATCCTGAGCGCGCGACGCATCTGGGCGACCATCGCTTCGACGCTCGTGTCGACGATCTGAGCGCGACCGGTATCGACGAGGTCATCGGTCACGCGAAGAAATGGATCGCATCGTTTAGCGCCGACGATCCGAAATCGCTCTCGCCGGCGAACGAGGCGGATCGCGAATGGCTGATGGCGCATGCGGACGGCGAACTGCTGTGGACGGAGCAAGTCCGCAGTTACCAGCGCGATCCTGGAATGTACCTGCCCACCTCGTCGATCAACAGCCTGATCAAGCGCGACTTCGCGCCGGCAGAGGCCCGGATGCGTTCTGTCACCGCGCGCGAAGTTGCCGCGCTCGGCAATCTCGACGCGGCGCGCCGCAATCTGAAGCCTCCGCTCACGCCCAAGGTCTTCGTCGATATCGCGCTGCAACAAATGCCGGCGACGATCGCATTTTTCAACAAGGACGTGCCGCTCGCTTTCGCGAAGGTCGCCGATAGTCCCGACAAGCGCGCGTTCGCAAAGGCGAATGCAAACCTCGTCGCCGCGATCCAGGACTACGCGCAGTGGCTAAAGAGCGACCTGATGCCGAAGGCAGCGGGCGACTACGCGATCGGCGCCGCCGCGTATCGGCGGATGCTCAACGACGGCGACATGGTCGATATTCCGCTCGATCAGCTCGAGCAGGTCGGCGTCAAAGAGTTGGCGAGGTTGCGCGACGAATTTCAGAAGACCGCGGCGCTTGTCGATCCGAATCATTCGCCGGCCGAAGTGATGGAATCGCTGACCAAGGTTCATCCTGACGCGAACCAGGTGCTGCCCACCGTCGCCGCCGGGCTCGCGAGCATTCGCGCGTATGTCGTCACGCATCATATCGCCACCGTTCCGTCGGATGTCCTTCCGATGGTGCGTGAGACGCCGCCGTATGCGCGCGCGACCACGTTCGCGTCGATGGATTCGCCGGGACCATTCGAAAAAACCAGCGAAGCGTTTTATTACGTGACGCTTCCCGATCCGTCTTGGCCTGCCGCCAAGCAGCAACAGCTGCTCGCATTTTATTCGGCGCCAAATATTTCAAATACTTCGGTTCACGAAGTCTTTCCCGGGCATTACGTGCAGTTCCTCAACAACCGGCACAACCCGGATGTCGTTCGCCTGGTTTATGGCTCGGGTGCGGACATCGAAGGTTGGGCGCTGTACTGCGAGCAGATGATGATCGACGAGGGATTGCATGATGGCGATCCGAAGTACCGCCTCGCGCAGTTGCAGGACGCCATGATGCGCGCGTGCCGATATCTGGTCGGAATCAGAATGCATACGCAGGGAATGACGGTGGACCAGGCCGAGAAATTTTTCGAGGACAACGCTTACCAGACGCCGCATAACGCGATGGTCGAGGCGCTGCGAGGCACCGGCGATCCCGGCTACCTGCGCTATCAGCTGGGCAAGCTGATGATTTTGAAATTGCGCGAGGACGTCCGTGAGCAGCAGGGCGCCGCATTCGACCTCGGCAAGTTTCATGACGCGTTTCTGAAACAGGGAGCGGTTCCCGTCAAGCTGATCAGGCGCGCGATGCTCGGAACCGACGGCCCGATGCTCTAGCGGACGGCCGCCGCGCGAGCCAGCGTCAGCATACCGACGACCAGCAGGACCGCGCTGAAATACAGGCGAGCGTGGCGCTCCGAGGGAAGTGTCTGCGCGAGGCGCGGACCGATCTGCCCGCCGGCGACGACCCCGGGCACCGCCCAGATTGCGATCGCTACTATCTGCGACGAGTCACGCCCCAGTTCGGACAGGAGCAATGGACGCATTCGGCCGATCGTCGCGGCGAGGCTGGTGAAAAAAATAATCATGACGACCGAGCCAATCGCCGCGCCAGGCGAACGACCCGATCGATGCCGCAGAACAAAGGGCATCGCCAGGATTCCGATTCCAATCGAGATGAGCCCGGTCAGCGCGCCTCCCAGCAGCGCGATTGATATGGGAACGCGGTCGTGGCGATCCCCGTCTACGCGCATGCCTAGCGTGCGACCGGCAATCAATATCGCATACAGGATGAGAAACGCGCCGAAGAGCGCAACGATCAACGACTGATTAACCAGCGCCGAAGCCCATCCACCTGCGAGCGCCGCGGGCATCGCGATGAGCAGGTAGCGGCCGACCATGACGCCGTCGAAGGTGCCGTCGCGAAAATTGCGAATGACGCCGCTGCCGAATCCGAACAGCATTGTGAGCAGCCCGAGCCAAAACGCGATTGGCGCGTCGAGCTTGAGCCACAGCAGATAAACGGGAACCCAAAGCGCCGCGCCTGACACGCCCGCGGACATCACCAGCGCGCCGATCGCGACGCCGATCGGAAGCAGAAACCAATACTGGAGCATCGTGCGCTCGCCGCGTCCAAGGACGAGCGCGGGCCGCTCGGGGCTACGGCGAGGCCTTGATTGGCCGTCCGGAAATCACTTCGTCGATAAGTCCGTATTCGACCGCCTGCGCCGCGGACATGAAGTTGTCGCGGTCGGTGTCTTTCTCGATTTTCTTGACGTTCTGGCCGGTGTGATGAGCGAGGATTTCGTTCAGGATTTCGCGAAGACGCAACGCTTCACGCGCGTGAATCTCGATATCGCTAGCCTGCCCCTCGAACCCGCCGGACACCTGGTGGATGAGTATCCGCGAATGCGGCAGCGCGTATCTCCTCCCCTTGGCTCCTGCAGCCAACAGGAGAGATCCCATGCTGGCGGCCTGCCCTACGCACAGCGTCGAAACGGGAGGCTTCACGAATTGCATCGTGTCGTAGATGGCAAGGCCCGCGGTCACTGAGCCGCCCGGTGAGTTGATGTACATATTAATTTCGCGCTCCGGATCCTCGGACTCGAGGAACAGGAGTTGCGCGGTAACCAGGTTGGCAAGGTCGTCAGTCACGGTGCCGCCCAGGAACACGATCCGGTCCTTGAGCAGTCGCGAATAGATGTCGTACGAACGCTCGCCTCGCCCGGTCTGCTCGACTACGTATGGTACAAGTACGCTCATGCTTACAAAGGTACTATTTGGATGACTAGCTGGGAAGTGCCGCGCGGGCTTTCGCGGCGAGTTCTAATCACGGCGCTGGCAGTATTGCCCATGCTGAATGTCGTCGCGAGTGCCGGGCCGATGCCCGCGATGGACAAGAATTTCTACCTACCGGATGCGGCCGCGTCGAAGATCGTTTCCATCGCGAAGGAAGGCACGCCAGAGGCGGAGGTGATCATTCTGACGGAGGCGGTCGCCATCAAGGAGACCGGGCCCAAGGAGACGGTCGCGAAATTCGGCGAGGTTTACGCGTGGTCGCCGACCTTCATGGCGATTCGTCGCGAAGTGCCGACGTTGCTCACGTTTTGGAATCTGCAGCCTGACGACGAGCACGACTTCATGCTCACCGCGCCCGACTCGACGGTTCTGATGCATCTGAAGCTGATGCCGCTGACGAAGACGTCGTACATTTTCACGTTTCACAAGGACGGAATCTTCAACTTCTACTGTGCGGTGCATCAGCCGGAGATGAACGGGCAAATCCTGGTGCTGCCGCCCGTCAGTACGCAGTGATCACGTTCAGGCTGACGGCGGGATTCGTTTGACGGCTGTGTTCAGGCGATCGACAGTGCGACGTTTTCCCAGCACCGCGATCACCTCGTAAATCCCAGGACTCACGGTGCCGCCAGTAAGTGCGACGCGGACCGGCTGCGCCAGTTGTCCGAGCTTGAAGTTGAATCTCGCCAGGACGGATTCGAACACCGCCTGCACCGACGCCTCGGAAACCTCGCCCTCGTGCGCCTCGAGCTCATCCGCCAATGCGCGCATCGGTTCCGCGATTTCCGGCTTCAGGAATTTCGCCGCCGCCTTCGGATCGATCTCGATGTCATCCTTCAGGTAGAACGACGCAAAGTCCGCCAGCTCGACCAGAGTCTTGGCGCGTTCGTGCAGCGTCGCGACGGCCTTTTCGAGCCACGCGTCGTCGCCTGGAATTGTCAATCCTCGCTTGACGATAAATGGCTTGACCTCGGCCACCAGTTTCGGGATCGGTCGCTCCTTCAGGTAGTGGAAATTGAGCCAGAGCAATTTCTCCGCATTGAACACGCCAGCTGATTTTCCGCACGCTTCGAAGCCGAAAAAGTCGGTCAGTTCATCCTTCGAGAAAATTTCCTGGTCGCCATGGGACCATCCAAGGCGCGCGAGGTAGTTCAGCATCGCCTCCGGGAAATAACCGTTCTCGCGATACGCGACGACCGACGTCGCGCCGTGGCGCTTCGAGAGCGGCGACCCGTCCGGCCCGAACACCTGCGGCAGATGCGCGAACGCCGGCGGCGTGAACCCAAGCGCGTACGCCATCTGCATCTGTCGCGGCGTATTCGGTACGTGGTCGTCGCCGCGGACGATATGCGTGATGCGCATGTCGACGTCGTCGAGGATGCTCGCGAAGTTGTAAATCGGCGAGCCGTCCGAGCGCACGATGATAAAGTCGTCGAGCTCGGCGTTCTGAAAGACCATGCGGCCCTTGACCAGGTCGTCGACGACCGTCTCGCCGTCCAGCGGCATCGCGAAACGAATCGTGTAGTTGCGTCCCGCGGATTTGTCGGGCAGCGGCAGGTCCGCGGCGAAGTCGAGGCCGCGGCATTTGCGATCGTAAACCGGCCTGCGACGCTCGCGCTCGGCCTGTTTGCGTTTGGCGTCGAGTTCTTCCGCCGAGCAGTAGCATGGATACGCTTTTCGTTCGCGCAATAATTTCAGCGCGGCCTCACGATGCCGCTCGACCCGATTGGTCTGAAAATATTCCGCGTCCGGCGGACCCTCGTCCCACTCCATCCCGAGCCATTTCAAGTCGGTGAGAATTTCGTCGAGCGACTGCTTGGTCGATCGCTCGCGATCCGTATCGTCGATTCGCAGAATGAACTGCCCTTGGTTGTGCCGCGCGTACAGGTAGGCGAACAGCCCCGAGCGAACGTTCCCGATATGCAGCGAGCCGGTCGGACTCGGCGCGAAACGCGTGCGGACCGTCACGTTATTCCCACTCGATCGTCGCCGGCGGCTTCGACGTGATGTCGTAAACGACGCGGTTGACGCCCTTGACCTCGTTGGTGATTCTGCTCGACACGCGCGCGAGAAACGCCGGCTCCAGCCGCGCCCAATCGGCCGTCATCCCGTCCATCGACTCGACCGCGCGAATCGCGATCACGCTTTCGTAGCTGCGCCCGTCGCCCATCACGCCGACCGTCTTGAGCGGCAGCAGCACCGCGAACGCCTGCCACAGTTTGAGTCCGAATCCGGCAGCGGCGGTTTCTTCCATCACGATCGCGTCCGCGCGCCGCAGCAGATCGAGCCGCTCGCGCGTGACCTCGCCGACGATTCGCACCGCCAACCCGGGCCCCGGAAACGGTTCCCGCTCGACGACCTCCGCCGCCAGCCCGAGCTGCCGCCCCGCTTCTCGCACTTCATCCTTGAACAACTCGCGCAGCGGCTCGACCAGTTCCAGCCGCATCCGCTCGGGCAGTCCGCCGACATTGTGATGGCTCTTGATCACCGCCGACGGACCCTTGAAC
>JBAWCX010000726.1:0-6754 GCA_049590495.1 Binatus sp. (SeqCode) | reverse complement strand
GACCGGAAGCGTCTCACCGAGTTGGGGAAAAGCGACTTTGTCTGGATCGGGATACTCAAACGACTGTTTGGCGACGCAGTCGCTGTCGAACTCGATGGTCGTCGGAGTGTAGTTCGCCGGAAGCGGCTCTCCGTAAATGTGCCAGCCCTTGGCAATTGTGAACTGGGCGGCTACTCCGATTTCCTGGCCGGCGACCGTGTGATCGGTCGAAGGGGTGATCACGATTCGGATGTCCCCGGCCGTTAGCGACAGCGATTGAGCATTCGTGTCCGCACCGAATTCATTAAGCAGGATCTCTGACGAGGCTACTCTTGTCTGATAGTCGGGCAGGAAGTACTTGGCCTTGATTACACCATCGGGCGAAATCAGGTAGTCACCGGGGAACGGAATGCCGAAGAACGGATGATCCTTCGGGACATTCGTATTGAGGATTCCGAACTCGCGAATGACGACGCTACCTTTGTCGGATAGGCAGGGGTAACCAAGGTGATGAGCGGCGCTGAAGCGCTGCAGAATCTCCTGAGAATCGTAGGTGATGGCCGCGATCTTTACACCCTGCTTTTCGAAGCCCTGGCGCGATTGTTCCAGCTCCACGAGCTGGCTTCTACAGTAGGGTCACCAATCGGCGCTTCGACTAAAGACCAGAAGAAGGCCCGAAGGACCCGTGAGATCGTGAAACCTTCTTTGGTTACCGTTCTGATCCGCAAGCGCGAAGTCAGGTATTTTCTCTCCGACCTTAAGGCCGGTGGTTGCGCCGTCGTTCTGGGCTTTCACGAAGTCCTGAAACTCGCTTGGAGCGATCTTCTCGCCGCTGCGCATTTTCTTCAGGACCTGCGTGAGAACCTCGCCGTTGCTGGAATTCGAATCAGGCATTGTTTTCTCCTGTGCAGACACCCACTGGGCTCCTGCCAATAGTCCCGCGATCGCCGAAAGAATGGCGGCAATCATAATTCTCTTGATATCGAAGTTGGATCGCGGAGTCATATCTCTCGCATCAGCAGAGCTTTGCGGTCATGAAGATAATCCACGAGTCGCACGCTGAGTAGCGCCGCAAGCACGAGCCCATAGGCGACCGGCTCGCGAACGTCGAGCTTGACCCTCCAGATGAAATGAAAGACAGCGAGTGCTGGCGCCAGATAGGCGAGGCGATGGAGCTGCTTCCATCGTATATAACCGAGCCATCTAAGAGCGGAATTCGTCGACGTCGCGGCCAGCGGAATCAATAGCACGAAAGTGGAGAACCCGAAAAAGATAAACTTCCGTTTGACGATATCATCCACGATCGCGTGCCAGTCCAGGCCCTGATCGAGCGCCGTGTAGGTGATAACGTGCAGCAGAGCGTAGAAGAACGCGAGCAGGCCGAGCATCCGCCGGATACGCATTGGCCACGTCCAACCAAACATGGCTTTGAGCGGCGTGCATCCGAGAGCAGCGATCAGAAAGACGAGAGCGATAAGTCCGAGCTGATTCAGTGCTTGCGCGATTGGATCGGGGCCGAGATTGTCGCGCCAAGCCCGCTCCAGAATCGCCGCGACTGGGACGAGCGAGCCGGTGAGCACCGCCGGCTTGAGCCAAGGCAGCGGAGATTTTTTTGTGAACGCTGCCATAGCTAGAAAAACTTTGTGAGATCCATTCCTTGGTATAGACCTGCGACCTGGTCTGCGTAGCCGTTGAATGGCAGCGTCGGACGGCGATGATACTCGCCGATCCGTCTTTCGGTAGCCTGGCTCCAGCGCGGATGATCGACGGCGGGATTCACGTTCGCATAAAAGCCGTACTCGTCGCGTGCCGCTATATTCCAAGAAGTCGGCGGCAGATCCTCCGTCAGACGAATATTCACGATCGATTTGATCCCCTTGAAGCCGTACTTCCAGGGAACCACGAGTCGGATGGGCGCGCCGTCCTGGTTTGGAAGCCGCTTACCGTAGAGTCCGACCGCCAGGATAGTCAGCGGATGCATCGCTTCGTCGATGCGCAAGCCTTCAACGTAGGGCCATTGGAGGAGATCGGTACGCTGCCCCGGCATCTGTTGGGGATCGAGGAGCGATTTGAAGGCTACGTATTTCGCGCGCGAGGTAGGCTCGACACGTTTCAACAGATCTCCCAGCGGGAAGCCGACCCACGGGATGACCATCGACCAGGCTTCGACACAACGCATACGGTAGATGCGTTCCTCCAGCGGGAACGACTTGATGAGTTCGTCGATCTCGAAGACTTGCGGACGCGCCACTTCGCCTTCGATCTTCACTTGCCATGGACTAGGTTTCAGAGTGCCTGCGTTTGCCGCCGGATCGCTCTTATCGGTGCCGAACTCGTAGAAGTTGTTGTAGTTGGTGACGGCGTTGTAAGAGTTATTCTTCTCTCCAGACGCGTAGTCGAGGTGCCGCGCAACGGTGAGCGCGGCCCGGTCATCCGGCGTTGCGGTGTTCGCGCCCTTTTCGTGGTCCTTCGCTCGAAGGCCTCGCATTAGCCAGAGCAAAGTGCTGCCCACGCCGCTGCTGGTTGCCGCGAAGAGCAACGAGTTCTTGATGAACTCGCGCCGCTGAAGGTACAACCTCTCGGGCGTCACCTCGCTCGATGAGAGCATGTTACCGATCCCGGACACCGCGTTCCCTTACTTATGTTCTTCGCCATTTCGCAATTAGAAATCGTCGCTGACACTGTTAGATGCTGTCGCTCTTGAAATGGTTACAAAACTCTCAGAGGGGAACCTCTCGACTCGGGTACAGGTTCACCATTGCGAGGTATAGTCACGATGCAAACTCAGCGTGAGCGATTCGGTCTGGTTCCCTGGATTGTCGGTATCGTAACCGTCGCGGCGATCGGATTCGGCTTCTTTCGTAAAGCGGTCGCGTTCTCGGAGACGAACGGTGCGTCCGACGGCGCACCAGTCGTGCTCGAGCTGTTCACATCAGAGGGATGCTCAAGCTGCCCGCCTGCCGACGCACTTATCAGTGAGCTGGGGTCCTCGATGAAATCCGTGATCCCGCTCGCGTACCATGTCGATTACTGGAATCATCTCGGGTGGGCAGACCCGTTCTCGTCACGTCAATGGTCTGAGCGACAAAGTGACTACGCTCGGGCGATGAACCTGGACGGCGAGTACACGCCTCAAATGGTGATCAGCGGCGCGTGGCAGTGCGGTGGTTCTGACGCTGGAAGTATCGAGCGCGCGGTGGGCGCTGCGCGTTCGCAGCCTGCCTTGGGCCGCACCAGTATCCAAACCAGCCTCGGTGCTGCGGGTTCTCGAAAACTTCAGGTCAAAGTTAACGCGCAATTGCTGACCGCCGCAGGGCCTGGACGGCTCGCGGTAATGGTGGCGATTTACGAGAGCGGTCTGGTCAGCAAGATTGGTGCAGGTGAGAACGGCGGCCGCGAAATCACCTATGACTACACCGTGAGGAAATTACTGCCGGCATTTGAACTGGACGCGGCGCAGCCGGGCTCTTTCGTCCAGGAGATGACTATTGACCTAGACCCTTCATGGTCAGTGGACCATCTTGGCGTCGCGGCGTTCATTCAGGATCCTGCGTCGCTCAAAATTGAGGGTGCTAGCTCAGAGTACCCAATCGCTAAGAACTGATGCTTCGACACCGCCTGGATGGGCGCAATCAGTGTCGCTGCAACCGGCGCGCCCATCCTCACGTCCGGCGAGTCGGCGATCTCATCTGCATCCAAGCGCACAGAAATCAGTGTTGGCCGTAACCTTCCGCAGGCTCCGTTACTCTAATCACTGAGGTTCGAGTCCAATGAAGAAACTTTTAACAATTTTTGCCGCCGGAACCGCGGCGTTGACTCTGTCGACGCCGGTTCTGGCCGGCTCCGTCGGAATTTCGAGGAGTTACGCTGCTGTTCAGCCCGACGCCCAGACCTTTGCTCAATTGGAGCAGGCCTCGGAGGCTGCGCAGCGGGAAGCCCGTGAAGGAAATAAGAACAACCCGGCCTTCGCGCAGAAGAGCTACGAAATCGATCAACTCGTGCAGCGAATGAAGAGCGGTCAGCAGGTCGCGCAGGAGCAGGTTGAACAAGCGCTGCAACCGGTTTGGATTTGGTAAGGAGCGCGACGCATAGAGACAACGCCGATCGACTTAGCTGCTGGTTGGCAGAATCATGCTGAATCCTAATCGCGGAAACTGTTTCGCCCAAATTGGACAGTCGGCCTTCAATCCGGCGCACTTCGCACCGGGCATCGGTCCCTCCCCCGACGAGATGTTGCAAGGCCGCCTGTTCTCCTCCGACGATACCCCTGGTTGCCGGCTCGGCGCCTATCGCACTGTGATTGCCAGTCACCAGCCCCGGGCGACCGAAGCCGGCTACCTACAGCCGCGGCGGCTCGATGCGCACCGGCGGCGATGCGGGAAGAACTACGAGGACTCAATAGCTTCGGCGGCCCGCAACGAACCGCTTGGAAATCCAGCCAGAGCTGCGGATGAGTCTCGACTGCGACACAGTTTGATACTTCAGATGGAAACAGCTCAATGAAATCCAATTCAGCTCCAGGTCTCGCAGGTCTGATCGGCGAAACTCGCATGTTCGGAGAGGTCACGGCCTTCGTTCTTCGCGGTCTCTTGCGCCGGGCGCTTCCCAATATGCGTCGTCATGGGCGGCGGGGAGTTTTGCTGATACCCGGTTTTGGTGCAGGTGATCTAACTCTGAGCCCGCTCGCCGACAGACTAAGCGAGCTTGGCTATCGGATTTTTTTCTCCGGTATCTGGTGCAACGTGGATTGCCCGGTTCATATGCTGATGTGGCTGGAAAAGGTGCTGCGCAAGGCGAATCGCAAGACCCGCGGAAAGATCGTCATTATTGGTCATAGCTTAGGCGGCATCTACGCACGCGAACTTGCCTGCCGGTTTCCAGACTTGGTTGAGCGGGCGATATTGCTGGGGTCGCCGGTGAAAGCGCCTCTCGAGGGGTCTAATACATTTCTGAGGCCGCTATTTGAATGGGCGCATAGGCGATGCCCCGGCAGGTCTGACGCCGCGTTTGCCCCTGAAGTTGAGATGAGTCAGCTTGCTCCGCGCGTTCCCGAGACTCTCGTCTACTCGAAAACCGACGGTATAGTTCAATGGCAGAACTGCGTCGAAACAGGGGAACACGTAGAGGCAATCGAGGTTCAGTCCAGCCACTGTGGGCTCCCGTTCGACCCACGGGCTTTCGAAGTAATCGTCGACCGGCTTGCGCGACACGCTGAGCGAAGCCGCTTTGTTATGGCCAACTCAGCAGTGCCGAGTCATCGCCGTTTCCACCGAGTTCGCACTTCGCTCGCTGCAATCAAACGTTCGCAACAGGTTGCCTGATGCTCACTAAGATGTGACGCGTTCGTGTGGCGCATTTGGTTGGTGAAGACAATGAAGTACAAACCGCAAAACGTGCTTCTCGAAGGTTCGATGGCGGGCATGCTCGGCGCTGCGTCTTCATCTCAATTGGTGTCGTTAGTTGCGGAATAAAGCGGCGGCCACCGTAGTTGTGGTGGATGACGACGCCTCAGTACGTCGCGCGCTGCGAAGGCAGTTGCAGGTTTTGGGATTCATCGTGCTCGACTTTCAGAGCGCGGAAGAGTTACTGAGCGGCGACCTCCCAATAGGCGACGCGTGTCTGTTGTTGGATGTGTATATGCCTGGGATGAACGGGATCGAATTATGCCAGAGTCTGGCCGCGTCAAAGAGGCACTTGCCGACCATCCTGATGAGCGGCCGTGATGATGAGCGGACCAGTCAAATGATGCGCGAAGCTAACCCGATCGCGAGCTTGGTCAAACCCTTCGATGAAGAAAGCTTGCTGCGCGCGATTCGGATGGCACTTCGGGACCATGAAGAAGACTGAAAGGTCGGCACAATTTATGGGAGGAAATCTGATGGAAATTTTGCGCACGCCTGATGAGCGCTTTTCGAATCTGCCCGGTTACCCATTCAAGCCGCGCTATGTGGAAGTTGGCGGTCTAAGAATGCACTACGTTGATGAAGGGCCGCGGAACGCGGCGCCGGTGCTGATGCTCCATGGCGAGCCGTCATGGTCATACTTGTATAGGAAAATGATCCCGGTTTTTGTCTCAGCTGGATTGCGCGCTGTTGCGCCGGATCTTGTAGGGTTCGGACGCTCGGACAAGCCCGCGAAACGCGAAGACTACACCTATGAACGGCACGTAAACTGGACCACCCGATTCATTCAGAAGCTCGATCTTAGTGGAATAACTCTGGTGTGCCAGGACTGGGGAGGAGTGATCGGACTGCGCGTCGCAGCAGAACATCCAGAGCGATTTGCGCGCATCGTCGCGGCGAATACGGGACTGCCGACTGGTGAAGGCCCAATCGGTGACGCGTTCATGGCATGGCGCAAATTCTCGCAGGAAACACCGGTTTTCCCGGTCGGCCAGATTGTTCAGGGCGGATCTGCGAGCGCACTTCCTCCCGAAGTTGTCGCCGCATACGATGCGCCCTTTCCCGACGAGCGCTTCAAAGCTGGTGCGCGCCAATTTCCTATTCTCGTTCCTATCGCGCCCGACGATCCGGCGGTGCCGGCAAATCGCAAGGCTTGGGAAGTTCTCCGCCGGTGGGAGAAACCGTTTCTAACCGCGTTCAGCGATGGCGATCCGGTCACGAAAGGCGGAGAGCGATTGCTCCAGTCGGCAATTCCGGGAGCTCGCAATCAGGCGCATACGACGATAACGGGAGCGGGTCATTTCCTGCAGGAGGACAAAGGCGAGGAGCTGGCACGAGTGATCGTCGATTTCATTAGTGGCACCAGGTGATTT
>JBAWCX010000725.1:0-6713 GCA_049590495.1 Binatus sp. (SeqCode) | reverse complement strand
ATACAGGCGGGCCAGCCGGCGCTGGCGCACGACGTCGCTGTGCCAGGTCACAACCAGCGCACCCGCAGGCCGTCCGATCAGGCAGGCGATTGCGGCGGCAGGGTTTGGCAGATGTAGATGCACAATGTCCGCGCGCTCGCGCCGAAGACTGTTGATCATGGCCGGGCATATCGGCGCCGAGGCCAGCGTCATCAGCCGTCCCAGCCGGACCACGTCGATGCCCTCGACACTGTTGCGGTCCTGAGAAAAACGATCGTTGGCGACGATCACTTTCAGATCGACCGACTTGCGCAGCTCCGAACACAGGTCCAGCAGATGCGACTCCATGCCGCCATGATGGGGCGCAAAGTACTTGCCGATCTGCAATACGCGCAGCCGGCTTCCGTTGGAGGTCATCGACGCAACCCTGGCGCTTGCACCGCCCGCGCTTTGAATTGATCTGTACTGACTCGGAACAGCACGATAGGTTTGGTTCGTCCGGAGCTAGTCATGCCATTTCCGTTGAGCATGACCGCCGGACGAACCGGGAATCGAAACCAGGAGCGATCTAGTGGGACGGCGTACTCGGTCCCGAGCTGCCACCGCCACCGCTGAAACAGCCCGCTGCCGCGCAGGCTCCCAGTCCTGCCCCGGTAGCGACGAGCAACGCGGCTCCCCCGATGATGGCTGGGCCTCCAAGGAACGCCGCGCCGCAAGCGCCCGGCGAATTTTGAGAAGAAGACGCGACTACGGTCGGTGACAATGACCAGTCCTCCGTAAGACCTTCCGTCGGTATCGAGCTGTTGGTTACCCCTGGCTGAAACCCTGAGGGCGGAGCCACCGAGGTCTTGTAAGTGCCCGGGTCGAGTCCTGTGATGCAATATCTCCCCGCATCATTGCTCGTCCCTTGGCCAACTACCTTCCCGCTCGCATCCGTGACGGTAACTTGTGCTCCGCCCACTGGACCGCTGGGCCCGCCCACCTGACCGGTGAGGTCAGAACAGAAAGCAACTGGCGTAAAAGAAAGGCAAAGAGAAACCAGCGAACAAACCGCAATGTATGATTTATTTTTCAAATCAGCGACCTCCCGTGAACTGCTACTTCCGTTTTAGCTGCCCGAATTCCAACTGCCGTACAATCGAACCGACTTCCCCTCTTGCCTTAAGCCCGTTCGAGTCTACGGCGTTTCCGGCGGCACCGGAATAGCCCGTGTCGCTCCTGCTTCCCCTTGCGTCGCCAACGTCTTCATCTGATGACTCTGATTCGGTACTCGCCGCTTATCGCAGTGGTCGCCAGGACCGGTTTGTTGTCAGTATGCTACCAGAAAACGTCTCATAGGGTAACAATTCACCACGTTAGTTGTCAAGCCGTGTCAATTTCGTCTGGTGCCCTATTTTTATCACTAAATCAAGGTAATGGTAAACAGTAGAAATCAGGCAGCGAGGCGTCGGCGATCTGCAAGCTCCCGATAATAGGCGCTATACTGCCGCGCGACCGCGGCAACCGAGTAGGCTTGCACGCGCTCGAATCCACGCTGAGCCATCTCGGCGCGCATCTCCGCGCTGCCAATCAGTTCGTTGATAGCTTTGGCCCAAATCGCGGCGTCATTCTCGGGCAGGACTTTGCCCGCATCACCGATGACGAAAGGTATTTCTCCCGAGTCGCTGCCGAGCACCGGTACGCCGCACGCAAAAGCTTCGATCACCACGCGGCCGAACTGCTCTCGCCATCGAGGGCCGGTCTGGCTAGGGGCCAGAAGAAGATCCGCGGCGCCCAGATATGCCGGCACGTCGCGATGCGGTACGAGGCGGACCTGCACGCGATCGCTCCAGCCGCGAGCAGCGGCCCAATGGCGAAGATTTTCTTCCATCGGACCCGCGCCCAATGCTAGCAAGCTCCAGGGCGTTGAGCCGCCGACGGCGTCCATCGCGCGCATCATCAGATCGGTTCCCTTGCCGGGGATCAGTCTGCCGACGTAAGCGATGATCGGGGGATGCAAGCCGAGTTCGCGCGCGACCGCTAGCTTGCGCTCCGGTGTGAACGGCTTGAAGGCGTCGAGATCGACGCCGGGGACCATGATTCGCCCGCACTCTTTCGGATATCCGCGCTTGACCATCGATTCGAACACGAGATTACCGCCGGCAATCCACCCTTGCGCCCGTTCGCGAACGGTGCGTTCGAAACGAGAAAACGGATACGGGTAATGCTTGTCTATATTTTGAAAGGTGCGAAAGCAGAACGCTGCGTCCGACTTGGCCATCGCCCGCACGATTTGATAGCCCGCGTAGATGTACGGCTCCTCCCAGACGTCAACCACGTCAAACGCGCCCTTTTCGATCAGCGCCGCAAGAGCGCGGCGATCATAGGCGAATATTTGCGGCCACTGCGTAAACCGCGCTGCGAGAGCTTGCAGCTCAAGGTTGGATTCCGGCGGTTCCGGCTGCAGCTCGATCGGGCCGAGTCCGCTGCGGAAGGCGATAGGCGCGGCTACGGTTACGTCAAGCTGAGGGTCGCGTGCGAGCTCTCGATTCACGGCACGATTTTCCGCGACCACGTAGGAATGGCCAATCGCCAGGACGCGAATGCGATGATTCAACGGTTTTCTACGACTGACGTCGAAAGGGCCGCGACACATTCGTTCAAATCCGCGCGTTCCGCGGGTGTCGCGATCACGTAGGAGTCCCAGGGCACTTCGAAAATCGTTCCGCTACTGCCCAGTACGTTTGCGCGATAGCCAATCGCTTCGAGCGCCGATGCGATTTCCACATTGGTGCCGTGCAGCTCGATGAACAGCAGCGGCCTGTGACGCATCAGGGTTTCATGCCCTCCGGCCAGCACGTCGGCCTCGGCGCCTTCGACATCTATTTTCATCACGTCAGGAGCAGGCAGGTGCGCTTCGCTCATGAGCGTGTCCAGGCGCCGAATCTGTACCGTTTCGGTGCCGGCAGGTTTGGTGGGAACCCGGCCGACCGTGTCGAGCATGCCGTGGGTTGAGATTTCGGACCGCAGAAACCTGGCTTCGCCGTCGTGATTGCCGAGCGCGACGCGGATCACCCGAATGGAATCGAAATGGTTCAGCCGGGCGTTGACTTCGATTTGATCGGCGTTTCCCGCCATCGGCTCGAAGCTGATCACACGGCCTCGCGACGGATCGATCAACCGGCATGCAACCGTGGAGTGAAAACCGACGTTGGCGCCCACGTCGAAGAAGGTCATGCCGGGCTTAAGCAACGCGAGCATCGCGCGCTGCACTCCCGGCTCGGAAGTGCCCAGCAGATAGCCCGCATTGGAACGGCCGGGATTGAAGAGCAATCCCTTGCCGACCCCGTTGCGAATTTTTCCGGCCTGCCCCTGGATGCGCCTGGTGGACCATTCAAACACCCGTCGAACGGCAGGATACTTCCACGAAGCCTTCGACGCCGCCCTGATCCAGGAGCGCGGCAACATTCCGACCATGGAAGAGAAAACGCTCATAATTCTACGTGTTCAACTGCGCGACGACGTGTCGTCCAGCAGGCACTTGATTCTCGAACAGATGAACTCCACGTCCTGACGGGTGAGTTTCACGCCGCACGGCAGACTGAGGCCGCGGCGCGACAGGTCTTCAGCGACCGGGAAGCGGCCGCCGGAATCGTACTTCCGCGTCGGCGGCAGCGTATGCAGCGGTTTGAAGAAAGGACGCGAATCGATTCCGCTCGCGCGCAGATCTTTCATCATCGAGGCCGGATCGAGGCGAGTCGGCAGGATCGCGCAAACCATCCAGAACGAACTATCGGCCCACGGCATCGACGGGTTGAGTTTCAAATCCTCGCGATCGGCCAGGAGTTCCCGATACCAATTCATGATCTGACGCTTGCGCGCGATCAATTCCGGCGCGCGCCTGAGCTGTGCGAGTCCCAGCGCGGCTTGCAGATTTGTAATCCGGTAGTTGTAGCCGATCTCGGAATGGTAGTAGCGCGTCTCTGGACGCATCGCGTGATCGTGCAGAAAGTTGGCGCGCTCGGCCAGCGCGGAATCGTTCGTCACCAGCATCCCGCCTTCGCCACTCGTTATCAGCTTGTTGCCGTAGAAGGAAAAAATGCCGGCGTTGCCGAGACCGCCGGTCATGCGGCCCTTGTACAGCGCGCCGTGGGATTCGGCGGCGTCTTCGATCACGGTCAGCTTGTGACGCGCAGCCGAATCCAGGATCGGATCCATGTCGGCCGGGTGGCCATAGAGATGCACCGGGATGATCGCGCGCGTGCGCGGCGTGATGGCCCGCTCGACCGCGGCCGGATCGAGGCACCAGGTATCCGGCTCCGAGTCCACGAACACGGGCACGGCGCCGGCATAGATGACGGCGCTCGCAGTCGCGATAAAGGTCAGGGTCGGCACGATCACTTCGTCACCCGGCCCGATTCCAAGCGCGGCGAGAGTAAGATGCAGGGCGACGGTGCCGTTGGCAGTGCTGACGGCGTGACGGGTATGGCAAAAGTCGGCGAAACCCCGCTCGAACTCCTCGACGTAGCGTCCCAGCGACGAAACCCATCCCGAGCGCACCGCGTCGGTCACATACTCGATCTCGAGTTCACCGATGTCCGGTTCGGCGATCGGATAGAATTTTTGCGATTCGGTTTTCTCAGCCAATCTTTTCGACCTCGGTCCGTTGACCTCGTTTCATCAAATCGTCCAGCAGGCGCCCGGTCTTGTCGCGAAAGCCCTCATAGCTGAATTCCGCCTCGATGCGGGCGCGCGCCGCAAGACCCATCCGTCGCCGATTTTCGTCATCGAGAAGGATTGTCGCGATGGCATCGCGCATCGCGCCCGGATCGCGGGGCGAAATGACTCGGCCGTTTTCGCCGTCAATCACCGCTTCCTGCGAACCGTCTTCATCGCCGACCACTATCGGTTTACCGCATGCCGCGGCCTCGAGTGGCGTCAGCGGCACGCCTTCGCCCATGCCGTGCCCGCGTTCACTCACCAGCGAGAACATGTCGCCGAGATTATACACGTCGGGAAGCGTTGCCTCTTGCACGGAGCCGATGAAGAAGGCCTTGCGCTCGAGCCCCATCTCCCGCGCGCGGCGCTGGAGCCGTTCGCGATCGCCACCGTCACCGGCAAAGATGCCGATCACGTTTGGATTTTCCTTGAACGTCGCGAGCGCGTCGAGCAACCGGTCATAACCTTTATACCTCGTCGCCGGTTCCATCCTGCCGAGCGTCAGCACGTAGCGAAAGCCGGGACCGCTCGGAATTCCAAATTGCTCGAGCAGGTCGGTACGCCGCGATTGCGGATGGAAGCGCGACAAATCGACGCAATCCCAAATCACCCGGACGCGCTCGGGTTTGATTCCATAATCGTCCACGACGAAGTCGCGCGAGAAGTGGCAGTCTGAAACCACCGCGTCGGCTCCCGACAGCAAGCGTCGATAAGCCCATTGCCATCGGCTCCACAGTTCCCGCCCGTAGACGTTAGCCACCAAGCGCGCGCCCGTCGCGGCCATTCGGGCAGCCCACGCCGCCGGCAGCAGACGCAGGTGACTCGACCATACGATCGCGGGACGCATCGCGAAGGCACGACTCGCGCCCTTGGCAAAATAAGATCCCTCGCTGCTCAAGCCGATCCCGCGTCCATGGTAATCGACTTGAAACGGCTCCTCGAAGTCGTTCGGTCGTGGTGGCACGAGCGACATGACATTGACGTTTTCGGCGCCCGCGAGTTCGCGCAGCGCCCGAATCTGGTAGCGGCAGTATCGCGAGATTCCGCCTTTGTCGAAAACTCCGATTCCGAGAAATAGAATCCTCAACTACTTTCTCGGCCAAAGCTCATCGGCTGTTGTCCGGCGCTAGCGACGTTGGCTTTCTGAGCAGCAGCGCAATGAACGTGTAGCTAAATCCTTGCCATACGACAGGCGCGCCGGAGCAATCCGGTATTGGATTTTCATACGGTTCGAATCCGATCCGTGCCGCTGAGTCGAGGATGTGGATGATTTGCGCACGATCGAATATCTGCCACGGCATGCCGAAAGCGCGAATTGACTGAGGGGTATCGATCTTATCGCCCCAATAGTCGGTTGTGACAAAGAGTTGCGCCCCGGGTTTAAGGATTCGGAATGCGTCCGCCAGAAACCGATCGACATCGACGCCGTGCTCAATCGTGGAGATGCTCAGTGCCAGGCTAATCGAGGATGCGGGAATCGAAGACTCACTGATGCTGCCGCGTAAAATCCGGTAGGGCGGAGTCAGTCTCCGTTCGCGGTACATGGTGAGTACTTCGCGCGCACGGAGCCTCGAGCTGATCGACAAATCGATTCCCAACAGGTTTTCAAATCCCAGCCGGCGAAGAAACTCCAGCGTCAACCCATGCCCGCATCCGAGGTCTGCTATTGGCGCGCTCGGCTCGAGCTGGGAAAGCGCGCTGCGCAGCATGAAATGATCCCAGTTCTTCTGTGGCGTGGTATGGAGCGGCAGCCCATCGCGTTGCAGCGTCACGATGCACTCTCCAAGTTCCTGCCAATCTTGAAGTACTTTGATCATCTCGCGGTGTAAATTAGGGCTGTAGGATCATTCGGGTTTCGTAGATTCGTTCGTCCGGCTCGGAAAAAACGAGTTTGAGTCCCGGCAGCGTTTCGGGCACGCGGAAATCAGAAATTGTCGAGCGCACGTCCAGGATGTGCGAAACGCCCAGCGAGTTAACGTGTACGAGTGCCTGCTGGAGATCGGGCACTCCCGGCAGCGTTAACTCTCCCCACTGGC
>JBAWCX010000724.1:0-6389 GCA_049590495.1 Binatus sp. (SeqCode) | reverse complement strand
CTCATTATGATCGACGGAGCGTAGTTCGCGCGGGACACTGCGTGAAGGGAGTACCACCTGCGACTAGGCGGTGCGACCATTCCGTTGTGTGCTCGAAGAATTAGGTTCCGGCCCAATCAGAAAAGTTCATCGTTCGGGGATACCTTACCCCCATGCCCCTTTTCGTTCCGGCTCTCGTGCTAGACCCAACCCAACCCACTAACTCTCATTCTGACGCGGCACTTTTTTCCCGACGACTTTCCGTTGCACGCGACGGGTCGATCGTGCTGAGCCGGCGCGTTCGATCGTAGGGGCTCTCTTGTTCGCATGGTACCTCCAAACAGCACTCTTCGCTTACTCCGTTTTTTGAGGGTTGAGGGCGATGTTATCCTGTAGTCTTGGTGAATGCTGGGCGGAAAAGCCGCTCGCTCGCATCGGAGGCGACTTTGGCAATCGAAACGAATGAATTACAGGATCTGGTTGACAACCCGAACGAGACACTTGACGTCGAGTACAAGGATCTTGAAACCGAGGGCGCGATAGCCGTCGAGCTTTAGTTCGTACTCCCAAGCCGATCCTTCGGGTAGTTCCTTAACAGGCGCGCACAACATCGGCTCGACAAATCGAGCGTGAAATTTGATTTTGGCTTGGTTCACTGTCGAGCCAATCTACGATCGATATAGGCGCGAACCCACTTCCAAGCCTTTGGATCCGCGAATGCGAGCGGAGCATGGCAAGCATCGCACAGCACAATCTCGAACTCATCGCTGAATGGGTCGGTGAACGAACGCCGGCGCCCGGGCTTGCGGCAGCGTTCGCAGCGGGTGCGTTTTGATTGCGTTCTCACGTTGGTTCCTCGCCGCGTCGATCTGAAATCTTGAGTCCACGCGCTCGTTCACGCGCGACCACAATTTCGCAGTGCCGCGCGCAGAGTTCGATCTGCCGAACGTGCCGTCCGGCGACATCAACCTTTTCAGCGACAGCGGTCGCGCGCGCGAGGCAGTTCCGGGCCATACATCGAGAAATGTATCGGCACCGAAGTATGCGAATGGCGGCCGGTTCGGATCGAAATCGGGTTGCAGCACAAAATCCAACTCCGGCACTTGCCCTTGAGGTTGGATCGTCGGACGCCGCGTGCCAAGAGACCCCTATGACCTCGGCGTGCTATTGATCGCCGCCGCAATGTTTGCAGCAATGGCGATCGCTGGTCGCGCCGGCGCCTTCGCAATCCTGAGAGAGGCAAAACGCTAAATCGCCATCCGCAATTCCTTCAGGCCGCGGAAGAAGTATGAGCCCTTGTACGTCGGCGGCGCGTCGGGATCGGATAGGCGCAGCTGCGGGAACTTCCTAAGTGCGGTGTTGAACACGACCCTGCCCTCGAGGCGTGCCAGCGGCGCGCCGAGGCAATGATGGATCCCCTCGCCGAACGACAGATGCGGATTCGGATCGCGTGTGATGTCGAACTTATCTGGATCCCGGAAACGCGCAGGGTCGCGATTGGCCGCCGCCAGGATCACGAACATCAAGGTGCCCAGCTCGAGCCTTACGCCGCCGATTTCGACCGGCTTGCGCACAGCAGGCAGCGCGAGCGAGACGTGGATCGGCGGGTCGTAGCGCATCATTTCCTCGATTGCTTTCGGCATCAGCGCCGGATCGCTCCGCAGTCGAGCCAGCTGATCGGGATTGCGAGCCAGCGCCAGCATCCCGTTGCCGACCAGGTTGGTAGTGGTTTCGTTGCCGGCGATGAGCAATAGAACCACGAACGCCAGCAGCTCGTCGGGAGTGAGCGTCTCGCCGCCAGCCTCTTCCGCCGCTACCATCATGCTCAGCAGGTCGTTGGCGGGTTTTCGCTTGCGTTTCTCAATCTCTTCGGCGAAGTAGGATCGCAACGCCTCGTTGGCCTCATGCGTCTCGGCCGGCGTCGGCATGCCTGGAGGGTTGCTCTGCCCCGCGACGAACCCATTGCTCCATGATTTGAACTTGGCGTATTCGGCGCGCGGCACTCCGAGGATTTCGGCAATAACGATCACAGGTAGCGAGTTGGCGATGTCGGCCATCACCTCGAGCTCGCCGCGTGCGCTCGCCGCGTCGAACAATTCGTCGGTGACCTGTTGGATGTGCGGCTCCATCGAGGCGATCATCCGCGGCGTGAACGCTTTGCTGATCACCCGGCGCAGGCGTGTATGCACGGGCGGATCGGAGCTCTGCAGGATTGCTGCGCCGCGAAAAATCTCGAACTGCTGGTTGATCCACGGGATGTCGGGTTTGACCCCGGTGAAGGTGTCGTGATCGGTGAGGACGCGGATAGCGTCATCGTACTTTCCGACGAGCGCGATCGGCGCCATCAGGTTGATCATCCGGGGCGGTCCCGAGTGCAGCGCCTTGTAGTGCGGATAGGGATTGACCTTGAAGGCCTCATCCCAGGGATTGAAGTAGAAGTCTTGCTCGCCACTCATTGTATTGCCTTCCTCCGCGCGTGTTTCGACGAATCCTACCGCTTTGCCGGGTTAAGCGCCCGCGACTCTGGTGTTTCTCCATTCAGCGCCGGCTTGGTCGCGCGCCAGCTGGCACCCGAGCGCTCAAGGATCTCCATGGTCTGACGGTAACCGCCCTCGACCGCGCTTTCCCAGGATTTCCAGTCGAGCATCCCCATTTGGCCGAGATTCAGCTCGATGAGCAAGTCCACATGCTGTCGGCGCATCTTGAACTGCGCTTCTCCGTTGATCGTGCCGGCGCTCATCAGCAGGCTGATGATTGTGGGCGCGCCACTGCGTTGCGCGAGGGCGAGCTGCCAAAGCGGGCGCTCGTCGAAGTCAGCGATCTCTGCGTTCAGTACATGGTCGCGCGCGACGTCTATGCCCACCACGCGACCACGCCGCATCGCGCTCATAATGTCCACCGGCAAGTTGTTCATCACGCCGCCGTCAATGAGGATCTCACTGTTCATAACAACCGGTGGCAGCACTCCAGGAATAGCGACGCTGGCGCGAACCGCACGCCAGATTGGGCCGGTGCGATGGAGTTTGGTCTGACCGAGCGTAAGGTTGGATGAGGTGCAGAAGAACGGCCGGAAACATTCCTCTATGAGCGTGTCGCCGAAATGCTCGCGCAGCAGGCGGGAAACCTTACGCCCGCGCAGCAGGGCGAGGAGCGGCAACGTGTAGTCGTTGAGCGGATTGGTTTGAACGAAAGACTGCTTGAAGTGTTCAAGCGCCTCTTCTTCACCCCACTCCAGCGCCGCCGCTGCGGCCATCATCGACCCCATGCTGGTCCCGCCAAACATGTCGAGCTCGATGCCGCTTCGGCGAAAAGCCTTCATGACGCCAAGATGGGCAAAACCGCGTGCGCCACCGCCCGAGAAAACCAATCCGACCGCGTGCCCCGACAACAGCCGCGCCATGCGAGCCAGGTCGGCGGCGTTGCCCTCTCGCACGTGATAGTGAAACTCGCCGCCGTAGCGCACCATCAGCTCTCCCGTCGCGGTGGCGCGCGCCGCGTTCGCCGCATGGAGGAATACGATCTCAATCTGTTCGCCGCGCACGGCTGCCGGCATGACCTCGAGGGCGCGTGCCGCGCTGTCAGCGGGTGCGGCGGCGGTCGCCAGCAACAACAGACGATCGGCCTGTCGCACGCAGCGGCGAGTCCATTCGGAGGGCTCATAGTCCGCTTCGTATATGACGAAATCGTGTTCAGCCTCGATCGCGTTGAACCATTCGGTAGACTGATCCGTATTGCGAGAATCGGCGATTAGCACGCGCCGCCCTAGCGCCTCGAGCGCCTTGGCGAGCCCGCGCGTAAAGTCGTGCACGACAGAGCCGTGCTCCAGTGGAAGCACCGCTATCGTCAACGATCCCGGCTGCGCAACAATGCGATGCGAGGTCTCGTATACGCGCCGCACGAGCAGGCGCATGATGAAGCGCATCACGCCCGTGTGGTGCTCGGTGAGACGTTCGAAGGCGGAGCGCTCGAGGCGCAGCAGTTCCGTGTCGCGCAGCGCGACGATCGTAGCACTGCGTGCGTCCCCAGAGACGAGCGCCATTTCTCCGACGGTCTCGCCTGCACCGATTTGATTGATCAAGCTCTGGCGGCCGTCGGCGTCCGCTGTGACTACGCCCATGCGCCCGGCGACGACGACAAACAGCGAATCGCCTGGGTCGCCCTCGTGAAAAAGTTCCCAGCCGCCTGGGATGCACAGCCATTCGAGTTCGCCGGCCAGTGCATCAAGTTCATGCTCAGAGAGCTGTTCGAACAGGGAAAGGGAAGCCAGCTTGTCGCGCAGAGACGGTACCGCCGCCTGCTGCTCACGCGGTGCTGTGCTTCTGCCGATCATCTCAGATTCCTCTGGCATTAACCGACCACCATTCCGCGGCCCGGGTTGCTGCGCTTCATCAGCAACACCAGCGGCACCATTGCCGCGCTTAGCAGGGCCATCAGGTAGAACGCGTCTATGTAGGCCATCGTGAACGCCTGCACTTGGAGGCCCTGATACAGCCGTCCGTAGGCTTGCGTCAGCGCGCCGGCGGCGGACAGGCCGCGCTCGTGCAGCAACTTCGCCAGCTGCGCCGTGAAGTTGTTCAGGTTCAGATCATAGCCGGTCGCGTGCATCACGAGGTTGTGCTGATGCACTTGCGAACGCGTGACAATAACCGCGGAACTGAGCGCGATGCCCACGCTGCCGCCAATATTGCGCGCCAGGTTGATAATGCTCGACACATCGTCATTCTTGTGCGCCGGAACGTCCGTGTAAGCAATCGTATTGAGCGGCACGAACAACAACGCCAGCCCAAGGTTCATATAAATCCGCATCATCACGGCGTTGCGGTAATCGATCTGTGCGTCGAGCCCAGTCATGTGATACAGCGCCAGCATCGCCAGCACAAAGCCCGACGCTATCAGAACGCGCGCATCAACCTTGCCGACCAGGAACCCTACCAGCGGCATCAACAGCATCAGCGTCAATCCGCCCGGCGAGAGCACCATCCCGGCTCGCTCCGCGCTCCACCCCAGCATCACCTGCACATACTGGGGCATCAGCACCAAACTCCCGTACATCACATAGCCCATGATGAACATCAATAGGATTGCGAGTGCGAAGGTGCGGTTGCGGAACAGCCGGATATCGACCACCGGCCGCCGCGCCACGAGTTCGCGCCACACCAGCAACACGAGCGAAACCGCCGCGACGACTGCGAGCGTTGTTATCAGATGGGACCCGAACCAGTTGTCTTCCTCGCCGCGATCGAGCATGACTTGCAGCGGGCCCAGGAACGTCGCTACCAGCAGCAAGCCCAGGAAATCGATTCGCAATCCGGTCCGACGATGCTTGCGGCGTTCTTTGATGAGGTAGGGTGGATCCTGGATCATGTGGTAGGTAAGAGTCAGCGACAGTAATCCCGCCGGGATGTTGATGAAGAAAAGCCAGCGCCAGCTGTAGTGGTCTGTGATCCATCCGCCCAGCGCCGGGCCGATGGCAGGCGCCAGAATCACCGCCATGCCGTATATGGCAAACGCCATGCCGCGCTTGGCCGGCACAAACGTGTCCGCCAATATTCCCTGCTCGCTCGGCCCGAGTCCGCCCCCGCCCGCGCCCTGCAAAACGCGGAAGAACACCAGCATCGAGAGGCTACTCGCCAGCCCACACATCACGCTGCTGGCTGTGAACAGGACCACGCAGCCCATGTAAAAGCGCTTGCGGCCGAACACCGTCGAGAGCCATGCGCTGATCGGAAGCACGATTGCGTTGGCTACCAGATACGACGTCAACACCCACGTGCTTTCGTCCTGGGTGGCGCCCAACCCGCCCGCGATATGGGGCAGTGCGACATTCGCAATGCTCGTGTCGAGCACCTCCATGAACGTCGCGATCGTCACGGACAGCGCGATCAACCAGATGTTGTGGCGCGGCGTCCAGGCTTGCCCGGGTTTGGTAACTGCGTGGCGATGTAGAGGAGGGTGGCTCTTCGGCGCAGCGTTCATTTGAGCCAGACGGTGGCTTCCACAGACATACCAGGCCGCAACTTCTCCGCCGCACCCTGTTGGCCGTCCAGTCGGATACGCACCGGGATGCGCTGCACGATCTTCACATAGTTTCCGGTCGCGTTTTCCGGCGGCAGCAGGCTGTACTTCTCGCCGCTGGCGCCCGCCATGCTCTCCACGTGGCCCTGGAAATCCGTCCCGAAAGTATCCACGAGCACCGTCGCGGGCTGCCCGGGATGCATCCTCAGCAGCTGCGTCTCTTTGAAGTTGGCGGTCACCCAGAGGTCGTCATTGCGCACGAGCGCCAGCAGCTCCTGCCCTGGCTCGACCCGCTGCCCGACTTCCACCGAGCGCTTGCCGACGATGCCCGCCACCGGCGCCACGATCTTCGTGTAGGTGAGGTTGAGCTCCGCCTGGTCGAGCAACGCCTTGGC
>JBAWCX010000723.1:0-1798 GCA_049590495.1 Binatus sp. (SeqCode) | reverse complement strand
CCATCGTCGAACAATCCGTGAGATAGATCAGAAAATCCCCTGCCGCGATCCGTCTTGCCTGTTTTTTGAGTTCCACGCCAGTGGCAATTTGCAACTTCGTGGCAATTTGCAACTGATTCTGATTCGGGTGGAACAAGCCGCAGATCGGACTCTGCTTCAGCATAAATTCATAAGCTTCACTACGCTTTTGCGTGATCATTTTTAATCGCGCCCCTTAGCCACTGCCGCACGACGCGCGCGCATCCGCGTCCTGCGAATTATTTTTCGCGCTCGCGTCGGAGTTTTCCTCGACGCTTCGTGAACATTTCCTCATGGCACCCGACTTGCTGTCTGTTTGCCATTTCCGCCGAGGAGGGTGTCATGGAACATTTCGGTAAGGATGTTCGAAAGTATAGCGAGTGGCCTGCGCCCGCCCGTATGGCCCTCGCCGTGCTGGCGGTCTTGATGTTCATCGCGATCGCCGCCGCGGCTCGCGCCGACGTCACGCCGGGCGATTTGATCACGCCCGCAAACGCATCGAAGGTGAAAGGCCTCGTCTCGCCGGGGGTTTACTACAAAGTCGTCAATGGCATGTCGATGAAGATCGTCCCGAGCGGACAAATCGACTGGCCGCCTCCCTACAAGGACGCGACCGAGAAGTATTCGGCGCAGGTCCGCCTGAGCCGCGACAACCGCAGCCTCGTCGGCTACGTCGCCGGGCAGCCGTTCCCACTGATCGACACCAACGATCCGCAGGTGGCCACGAAGATCATGTGGAACAACGTCTTCCGGCCGCTCCTCACCGACGACTACGACCTGCGGTTTTACGATTGCGAGAGTGTGTATGGCGGCGTGAACAAGCCCAACAACGTGATCCAGTATTATCAGATCGGCCACTACGCCGGTTATGATTTGGTCGGACGCGTCGAAGTCGAGCCGATGCCGGTCGATCCTGACTTCAAGAAGACCAACCGCCTGTGGCTGTTCGGTCTCTACCCGGTGCTTTCGCCCCAAGCCGAGCGCGGCACCGGATTCATTCGCTTTCGCTATGAGCAACCCGACCGCGGCGACGATGACTGGAGCTGGAATCCCGGCACGCGCCGGATTCGCCGGCTGAACGAGGCGCTCGAGAGCACGGCGACCAGCGCGCAGACCTGGAACCCCGACCACTATTCGGGCTTCAACGCCAAGACCGAGGAATACAACTACAAGTTTCTCGGCGACCGCCCGATGCTCGGGGTCGCGCACGCCGAGCATTCACCCGAGTTGAAGTGCTCGACCGACGGTGGCGCGAGCGCGTGCCCTGAAGCGTGGGAGATGCGCAACATGTACGTCGTCGAGGCATCGCCGCGCCGCGAACTGATCTCGCAAGCGCTGCAGGGCAAGACCATCATCTATATGGACTCCGAGATGTGGTTCGAGCCATACATCGACGAGTACGACCAGAAAGGCCAGCTCTGGCTGAATCACATCTGGTGGACGACTTATCGCGATCGCCCGGTGCCCGACGCGCGCGTGGCGATTTATCCTTTCAAGCGTGAGTTCGAAGTCGGTGCGGTCGCGACTGACGTGCAAAGCGGCTTCGCCACCATGTGCTACCTGCCCGGCCTTCAAACTCCCGAGCGCGAGTGTTGGTACATCAACATGGGCGCGGTCGACAAGGACTTCTTCACGACCGACGCGATGGTCAAAGCCGCGCCGTAGCACTAACCTTCTCTGTTGGTGGGGCGGGCCTCGTGCCCGCCCCATCCTGTAACAGCGCCAATGCTGTCTGCGGGCGCGGGAGGCAGTCATGGCAGAAACAAGTCGTCGTCCGGTA
>JBAWCX010000722.1:0-9218 GCA_049590495.1 Binatus sp. (SeqCode) | reverse complement strand
CCATTTACGTTGGCTCCAATGACGACAACCTCTACGCGTTAACCGACGGCGGGCAAGGCATCGTCACAAAGAAGTGGGCGTTTAAGGCCGGCGCGGCGATTGACGATGCGGCGCCGGCGATCGGCGCCGACGGAACCATCTACGTTGGCTCCGACGACGGCAACCTCTACGCGCTCACTGACAACGGTACCAGTGCCACGGAGAAGTGGGCGTTCCAGACCGGCTCCGAGGTGGACACCACGCCGGCGATTGGCGCCGACGGCACCATCTATGTATTGCCCAACAGCGCCAGCTTCTACGCGATAAACCCAGGCGGCACGCAGAAGTGGGTGTTCACCGTCAACTCAATCGAATATGCGTTCGAGTCCGCGGCGGCGATCGGCGCCGACGGGACCATTTACGTGGGCACCTCTGTCGGCGATGAGCAGATCTACGCGATAACCGACAACGGTACCAGCGGCACGAAGAAGTGGGCGTTCCAGACCGGCGCTCCGATTGTCACGGGGCCGGCAATCGGCAGGGACGGGACTGTTTACGTCGCTTCCGAGGACGGTTTCCTCTACGCGCTGGGCGGCACCGCCGCTTCCCCGACTCCGACCTCGACCGCAACCTCGACGAGGACTGCGACTCCGACTTCGACCGCCACGCCAACCCAAACGCCGAGCGCGACAGCGACCGCAACTTCTACGACCGCGCCGACCGCGACTGTTACCGCCACGCCCACTGCGACGCCAACGACGGTGCCGGTGACGCTCAAGATAGCGCCGAAAGCGCTCAAGTTTCCGAAGACCGCGATCGGAACGACGAGCAAACCAAAGATGGTTACGGTGTCCAATCCCAAGGGCAGCTCCAAGCATCCGGGCTCAACGGTGCAGATCGAGATGATTTCCGAATCGGGAGTGTTCGCGCAGACCAACGACTGTCGGTCGAGTCTGGCGGCCCCTGGTTCATGCAAGATCTCGGTGACGTTTACGCCGGATGCCGCCACTCGGCAGACCGGCATGCTGGTAATCAAGGATAACGCGCAACGTAATCCCCAGATGGTGACGGTGAGCGGCGTGGGTAAATAGCGCAAATAGAAATTTTCCGTACTATCATTTAGAATTGGGATGAACGGTGGCTTGAACATGGTTCGTCGAATGCGCGGGCAGCCGCGATTGAAGCTGGTCTCGATGCTCGCGATCGCGGTCGCCGCGTTGGGAGTCCTGGCGCTCGCCCCTTCGAGCTATGCGGCCGAGGCCAACCGCGCCGCCTCCGACGCCGTCGTTGCAGAGGCGGAAGCGCTGATCAACGATGCCGGCAAGGCTGATCCCGTCGATACCAGAATGATTCACCAGGCGATGGACAAGCTGCACGAGGCGATGCGCATCGATCCGCGCAACGATTCAGCGTACGTCGACCTCGGCTTCTGCTATGGCGTGCTGCGCGACGGGCCAAACGCGATCGATATGTACCGCACGGCGACCAACTTGAATCCGTCGGGCAGTAACTTCATAGAACTGGCCGACGTGTATCTCCGCGTCGGCGACTCTGAAGATGCGCTGCTGGCGGCCAACGCCGGAATAATCAAGGACCCGCACAATGCGCGGCTCTACAACGCCAAGGGCATGGCGCTGAACGACTTGCAGCGCTTCGCCGAGGCCGAAGAAGCCTGGGAGAAAGCGCTGCAGCTCAATCCTAATCTGCGAGTCGCACAGGTAAATCTCGACGCACTGAACGGCGGCTCAACCGGCCGCGGCAGTGTCAGCAAGCATCGGACGCAGCAGCAGTCACTCCCGCCGCCCTAGCGGCGCGACTGAGAGTTCTGAAAAAGCGAAGGCCGAGCCATTGTGGCCCGGCCTTTTCAATTTCAAGTGGACCCCGGCTCGTCTGTAGGCGGCGGCGCGCTCGCGTTCAGCCTGGCGAGGGCGCGGGCGAATCGTCGCCTGGAGCGGATGACGGAAACAATTCCAACGATCGCGACAAACACCATCAAGCCGGCTGGGACCAGAAACGCTCTGTATGTCTCCATCGTCAAAAACTTAACTTCGACTGCCAAGCTGCGCGTTACGGTGCGGCGCCGACTGATACCAATACCAGGTACGGCGTCGTGCGATCGTACACGAAGCCATCTACCAGTATCGGCTTGGAGGAGTTCGCTGCCGCCGCATTCGCAATCTGATCGCGCAGTTTCTGATCGCCGACCACTTGCAGCTGCCTGCTCAGTATCAGGCGATACAGGTCCTGTCCCAGTTCGTCGCCTTGATCGAGCTGCAGGCTGTCGCTCATCGCATCGCCGTCAATCGACATTGGGATCGTGCGCCCATCCACTCGCATGCGCACCACCTGCTGATCGATCGTCAACCCGGAGTCGTCCCTGGCGAGGCGTCCGACGAGTTTGATCTCGTGATAGTGATTCGGGTCGTTAGTCGGGAACGGAAAAAACTGCAGGCTATTCATCGCGGCCCCAGCGCCTCCCCCCGCTCCGAGGTTCCTCCCGAACGCGGGAACGCTGGTTGCGGCCCTATTGCTGATGCGCATGCCGCCCATTCCCCCGCCGCCCATTCCCATTCCGCCGCCCCCAATACCGCCAAGCCCTGCCGCGCTGGCCGTCGTGGCCACGACCGCAAACGTCAGCGCCGCCGCGAAGCTCGCGATTGTTTTATCAATCATCGATGAATCCTCCCCGGATGCGATTCCCCTCTACCCGCCGGTGATCGGACGGTCGGGCTCCGCGACGCAGTATGCGCATCGGCAGAGACTCCTGAGCTGCGGCATCGTGTAGATTGTCTCGTGACCGTCAGCCCATCCGATGAACACCGCCGCCTCGCCCAGCCGCGAAAGCTGCCGCATGCGGACGCTGGCGGGCGGCACCTCGCCGTTCACGCCGCCCTTGCACGCGTCGCACTGACATCCTCGACGCAAATTCTCGAGCGGAAAAATACTGTCGTGACCGTCGACCCATTGCACGCCGACGGCGTAACGCCCGACTTCGTGCAGGCCTTTTATCTTCGGAGTCTTTGACTTTATCAGCGCCATCGTTGCAGCTTGAGTATATCTCCCATGCACGCGCGCGTGGAAACTTGATTTCTTGAAGAAGGAGACCTCGGACCATGGATGAAAAAGCAAAAAAACAAGCACTGTTGATGATTCCCTACGGACTGTTCGTCCTCGGCGCCGCCCATGGCGGCAAGGCCACTGCGGCGACCGTCAACTGGGTCACGCAAGCCAGCTTCAATCCGCCGCTGGTGGTAGTCGGAATCAAGAAGGACTCGGGCTCGCACGCGATGGTGAAAGATTCGAAGAAGTTTGCGCTCTCGATGCTCGCGGCGGGCCAAAAAGGAATCGCCGGCGCGTTCTTTCGCCACGTCGAGCCCAAGGACGGCAAGTTCGGTGACTTCGCGTTCGAGAACGGCGCCAACGGCGCGCCAATTATCAGCGACGCGCCCGCGTCGGTCGAATGCGAAGTCGTCGGCTTTTACGAACTCGGCGATCACAGTGTCGTCGTCGGCAAAGTCACCGAGGCGCACGTCAAGCGCGACGCCGAAGCGCTCACAATGAAAGAGACCGGATGGAATTACGGCGGATAATCCAAACTGATGGATTCCGCTGAAATCAAAATCGATGAACTACGAGGCGCGCTCGAACGGCTGACGGCCAACGCCAGCCGCGAGTTGCTCGACAAGCAGCCGCATTGGGGCGATGCGATCCTGTGCGATGGTCTGTTCTCCGCGGCGTATGCGCTCAAGACCGACGCTCCCGTCGAGGCAGCCGAACGATGGTTCGCGCCGAAGCTCGCGTCCGGTCCGCGCACCAACGGATGGTTCTGGTTCTGGGCGGCCGAAGCGATCCCGGCGCTAGGACTCTACCACCGGACAAAGCGTCCTGAGTATCTCGAATACGCGCGCAAAATTATCGAGGCGTTCGAAACGACGGCCACGCGAACGCCCGACGGGGCAGTGGTGCCGCATCCGCCGGCGCTCGAAGTGTGGGTGGACGTCAGCTACTTCACCGCGCCCGCAATGGCGAGCTATGGGAATCTGGTCGGCGACCGGGCGAAAATCGAGTGGGCAGCTGACCAGATGCTTGCGCATTTGAACCACTTGGTCGACCCCGCGACCGGACTGCTTTGGCACGTGGCTTACGTTGAGAAGAAGAGCCACTCGCCGTGTTTGTGGGCACGCGGCAACAGTTGGTTCTCGATCGCGTCCGCGAATGTTCTTTTGATACTTGATCAGCAGGATCGAAGTCCGGATTTCCGCGGTCCCGATCCTGCGGGTAGCTTGCGCAAGAAACTCGATGCGATAGAAAGCGCGGTCGTGCGGCAACTCAACGCGGTCATCGCGCTGCAAGATGGGTCGGGGCTGTGGCATACGGTGATTGATCGGCGTGACTCGTATCTCGAAGCGTCGTCGGCTGCGGGATTTGCCTACGCGTTGGGATGGGCAATCTTCTTTCGTTATCGCGGATTGGATCTCGCACGCGCCCGGACAGCTCACGCTCTTGCGATTCGCGCGATTTGCTCGAAAGTCAACGCTCAAGGCGAGTTCACGTCCGTTTCGCAGCAGACCCCGCCGGGCGACTTTGAATTTTACAACTCGATTGAAGTCGGGACTGCGCCGTATGCGACGGGGATCTGCCTTCAGGCGCTGAGTAATGCAATTACACGAAGCAAGGATCCGCTTCCTAAACCGCACGAGACAGGACGGGTATGGCTGATGAAAGTAAAACTGTCGTAGTGATTCCCGGCGACGACGCGGCGCCGGAGGCGATGAGCGCGACGATCGACGCGCTGCGCGTCCTGAAACTTCCTCTTGATTACGTCGAATTCCCGCCCGGCGAGAAATGGGTGCGTGGCGAGACCGACGCGGCCGCGCGCAAGGCGATCGACGCGTCCGACGCCACGCTGTTCGGCTCGACGTCGGGCAAGACCACCGCCATCACTTATCTCAGATGGGGGAAGCAGACCTTCGCCAACGTGCGGCCGGTGCGCTACTCGAAGGGTTTTTCGAGCCCGCTCAAGCGGCCCGAGGGAATCGACTTCGTGATCGTGCGGGAAAATCTCGAGGACCTGTATCTCGGGCTCGAGGGTCCGCTCGAAGCGCTCGCTCCGCTGAAGCTGATGAGCAAAATCCTGCGCGCGCCGCTCGACACGTCGGAGCGCGGCGTCTACGCGATCAAAGTGATCACCGAGCGCGCGACGCGCCGCGTCGCCGAGTTCGCGTCCCAGCTCGCAATCAAGCGGATGCGCGCCGGCGGCAAAGGCAAGCTCACGTGCACTTCGAAGTACAACATGTTGCGCGAGTCCGACGGCCTGTTCCGCAAAATCGTCGAGGAGACAGCCGGCAAGTATCCCGAAATAAAGTACGAACAGTTCATCGTCGACGACTTCGCGCGTCGCCTAGTGCAATCGCCGCACGATCTGGATGTAGTAGTCGCACCGAATCTGTACGGCGACATCCTGTCCGACGCCGCAGCGGGAATTATCGGCGGGCTGGGGCTAGCGCCCAGCGGATGCTACGGCGCGGACTACGCCTACTTCGAGTCGGTGCACGGCACCGCGCCCGACATCATGGGGATGGGAATAATAAATCCGTCCGCGACGATGCTGTCGGCGGCGTTGATGCTCGAGTACTTGGGCTTCAGCGGCGAAGCGTCGCGCCTCGACTCCGCCGTGCGCAAGGTCTACGCCGACGGCCGCGTGCTGACGCCCGACCAGGGCGGCACCGCAAAGACGTCGGAGTTCACGCGCGCCGTGATTGCCAACCTGTAGCAGTCGGCCCGATCAGTCGCCGTTTCGCTCGTTCTGGATGTGGTTGCCGACTGCGAAGCCTGTCGCTCCGCCGGCCGCGCCGCCGATTGCCGCACCAGCAAGCGGATGGCCGACGGCCGCTCCGACTATTGCGCCGCCGGCAGCACCCACACCGGTACCGATCAGAGTTCCTGACTCACGCGTCGTGAGCGGCTGGCCTGAGCATCCTGCCAAGGCAGTAGTCAGCGTGATCGCACCGATAATAGTAGCTACAGTTTTTTTCGCTTTCATACTTTTGAATGGCTGCATCATCAATGCCAGCCAAAAGCCCGCGTGAAGATTGACGGATCAAATCGCAACTGCGAAAGCAGCAAAAGTTACAGCTGTGATCGCCGATCTGTAGATTTCACGGGAAGTGAGCGACGTCTTGCACATTTTTACAAATGTGAAGACTGTTCCCGCGCGGCGCTCAATTCCCTTGCTCTTTCTTCTTTTCGTGTATGTCGGGCAGGTCGGTAATTCCGGACGGTTTTCTCAGTGCCAACCCCATAACTCGCGTTCGATAGGTGAGGACGTGGAGCTTCAGAGTGCGCATGCTCTCCTTAAGCTGCTTCATAACATGCGCAATATCCGGATCGTGATCGGGCATTACAAAAATTTACGCAAGCCACGGGCCACTTTAAGAATATGTTCTCTACGGTACGAGTCACGCGCCGCTTAAGCCTCTGATTTCGATACTAAATCCCGCAACTCTTCAGACTTTTTAGGGGCTACTACTGATCAGACTCTTGCTCTCTATCAGCAGCTGCGGGATCGATCAGTCAGCAGATCGCGGATCGTACAAAAATTCATACGGCCAAAATCGTAACACTCAAGACAGCCGTCGCGAGCCGAATGGCGATTGGTGCGCCGGTTCCATCGGTGCCGCTGGCGATGCTGGCGCACGGCGACTCATGGTTCGATTACCCCTGACTTGGCGTCGGAGTGGATGTCGGTGTCGGACTCGGTTCAGGGACGCATCCGCGCGCCTCAGCAGCAGCCGCGAAGTCCGCGTCCGAACAGGACCAGAAGTAGATCCCACCAGGTATCCACGCGGCGGAGTCGTACGCACGACCACGTGACTCATCTCGTCCGGCGGCGGGCATTTCCATCTAGGCACGGAACGGCGCGGGTCTGAGTAATAGTCAACTGACACGGGGCCTAAGCAGCCGGTCATAACGATGAACGCGAAGAAGCCCACCAGCGCGAGCGCGGCTGCGCGACGGGGCTTCATTCTTTGACGGTGTACCGCGTTGGCCGAATGACGCCAACTGCGCGAGGCGGTTGACTTGCGATGCTGACGCGCGGATATTCTCATCCACTCCCTGATGGGAGGTGCACACGCAATGAATAGCCACCTAAATGATCTTGTCGAATTGCACGAGAGTGCGCCTCCGCTGAACAGTCGCCGGTAAGCTACCGGAAATTCCCCGACATCGATGCCACGGAGGCGAAAGCTCCCGTGGCTTTTTTTGCGTCTATAGCGCGCGGCGCGCCATCTCCGTCTTTTCTTGACACTGGCGACCCGTGCCCACGGGCGAAACAACTTCCAACTATTGGGGAACGAGATGACTACTGCTTTAGAGATCGATGAAGGACTGCTCGACGCGTTTATCGGCGATGGATCGATAACCGACGTCCTTTACGTGGTGCGCAGCGGGAAAGAGGCCACCGTCTATTGTTGCCGCGGCGCGGCCGCGTCCGGAGGCGGGCTGGTCGCGGCAAAAGTCTACCGGCCGCTCGAGCGCCGCAATTTTCGCAACGATGCGATCTATCAAACCGGCCGTGACGCCGCGATGAAAAGCCGCACCAGGCGCGCGTTGGCGAACAAAACCCGCCACGGGCGCGACGTGCAGTATGGCGCATGGATCAACGCCGAATATCAGACCATGCGGATGCTCTTCGCGGCCGGCGCCGACGTGCCCGAGGTGTTCTCGCGATCCAATGGCGCGATCCTGATGGAATACCTGGGCGACGAAGAGGCCGCCGCGCCGATGCTCAGTCGCGTCACGCTGCCGGGCGAGGGAGCAGACAAACTTCTGCGCCGAATTATCGACAACGTCACGCTATGGCTCGGGAACCATCTCGTGCACGGAGACCTGTCGCCGTACAACCTCCTTTACTGGGAGGGCAAAATCGTCGCGATCGATTTTCCGCAAGCAGTCGACCCGCGGATCAATCCGAGCGCGAGATCGCTGCTATACCGCGATCTGGAAAATGTATGCGGCTATTTCACGAGGTACGGAATCCGCGCGGACGCGATGAGAATCGCGAATGCGCTGTGGGCGAACTATCAGGCCGGGAGGTTGTGAACACTTTGCGTCATCCTATATGACAGAGTGTGTAGAGGAGAACCGCACGCGCCTTTTTATCCGGTTCCCCTTCCCGCGCGGGAAGGGAAACCAGAAGAGAAGTGGGCTCTTCTCGCGGGAAGGGGAACGATCTCACCGGGATCTAGTAAAAGCGCGGTTCGCCTTGGGGGCGGGTTTTCCAGCGGCGGTGAATCCAGTTCCAGTGATCGGGATGCTCGCGGATCACTTGCTCTACCGTGTCGGAATAGAGCTGCGTGTACTGGCGCACCAGGGCCTCGCGGTTGCGGGTCTTCTCGGGGAAAAAGGCGGGCAGAATTTTGATCTTGTGATGAACGCTGTCGCCCTCGCGCACCATAAACGCCGGCATCACCGGTGCACCGCTCGCCAATGCGATGCGCGCCACGCCGTCGCTGGTCGACGCCGGCATCCCGAAGAAATCGACGAACACGCCCTTGCGCACGTCGAGGTCGAGTGCGATCGCGATCATCCAGTTCTGCCGCAGCATCCGCATCACCTCGCGCCCTCCCGCCTTGCGCTCGATGATCCGGTTGCCGTATTTGACGCGCTCGGCGCGGATGGCGGCGTCGATAAGCGGGTTGCGCAGCGGACGATGCACGATGGCGAGATGGTAGCCGTAGATCGAGTGCGCAATCGGCAGCAGCTCGAAATTTCCGAAGTGCGCGGTCAGCACCAATATGCCGCGGCCGTTGGAGCGCCGCTCGGCCTCGTCCCAATTCTCCTTGCCCTCGTAGGTCGCGACCTGCTCGATGTTGGCGCGGCTGAGCTCGGGCAAGTGGGTCCATTCGGCCAGCACGCGGCCCCAACTGCGATACATCTTGCGCAGAATGTTGAGGCGGTCGGCGGGAGTCATTTCGGGGAAAGCAATCTCGAGATTTTTGAGCGCGATCGGCCGGTTGGGACGATCGAAATTCATCGCCCATCCGCCCAGGCGCGCGCCCGCACGTACCGCACGCTCCAACGGCATCGCGCGCAACGCCGCGGTGACGGCGGTGATGCCCGTGTATTCGATGCGGGCCTGAACGGGACCGATTTGCCTGGCCATGAGGAATCGAGAATGGTCTGAGACAGCGACGGCGCGCAAGCGTCGCGCGGGAGGAACGGAACGACTATTTTAG
>JBAWCX010000721.1:0-10334 GCA_049590495.1 Binatus sp. (SeqCode) | reverse complement strand
GTCGTGCGTCCGAACACGATCGCAAGGCTGGCGCATTAGCTCCGCGATTTCCGATCACGCACCGTCGTGCACGCACCGTCACGATCAACGCGCGCAAACTCATCGCGAGGGCGAGTCCCAACGTCGCCGCGACGCATGCGCGGTTGAGGGCGCCACGGGCGTGTGTTATTCGATATGGTTCGGGGCGTGGCGCAGCCTGGTAGCGCACCTGCCTTGGGAGCAGGGGGTCGGCCGTTCAAATCGGCTCGCCCCGACTTCGCGCCAGTAGCTCAGGTGGAAAGAGCAACGGCCTTCTAAGCCGTGGGTCAGGGGTTCGAATCCCTTCTGGCGCGCCAAGCGGCCTGGGTCTTTGATTGCAGCGGAGTGGACGGGCCGCGAAACGACTAAAGACGGTGGTGAGTGTAGCTCAGTTGGCAGAGCATCGGGTTGTGGCCCCGGCGGTCGAGGGTTCAAGTCCCTTCACTCACCCCACCAAATCCTGCTAAGAACGTACTCCCCTCGGTGGGCCGTTAGCTCAGTTGGTAGAGCAGCTGACTCTTAATCAGCGGGTCTGGAGTTCGAGTCTCCAACGGCCCACCAAAGACACTGCGGAACAGGATTGAGGACTACACTAACGAGCGCGAAAGTCTCGAACCCGCGCCCGCGCGCTTCTGCCAGAGTCGGTCACACCTGTGCGGTTGCAGGCAGACGGAAAGCTAATTCACCGATTGTCTTGAAGCCAGCTTCAAGCTGACAATCGGTCACGCTGACCCCAATGTGAGAAACTCATTGGGAGGGCGTGTTGACGCAGTGCTTGTTCCCAACGGCCATGCCGTTTGTACAGCCGGGAACCGGGTCGCCGGTACCAGGAGTGCCAAGAGGAGGAGTGCCAATTGTATTGTCGGCGCTTCCCGCCAGACTAGTGCCGGCACCACCCTGGGAATTTTGAGCACCGATCTCCGACGCAAGCATGCCGCCGGGTACAATGGCGGTCTCAGGCGGTCCGGGCTTGGCCTGCGACGAGACTATGATCGTCGCGTTCCCGCAATACGCGGACACGGCGGCGGCCGTCACCATGATCAACGCCATCGACACAATGGTAAGAAAGTTCTTCATTGTTACACCATTTTATTAGAAATTTACCGAGCGGAGACCCCTTTTAGTCACAGTACTGATTTTATTGCAAGCAATGGTAAGGCAAGCCGTTCGCTCTCCCGTGCTCATGGTACGAGAAGACCCGCACTCGGCGTTAAAAACACTGCGAAACTGCTGGGTTTTTTGGGCTGGATCCGGCTACAGGGATTACATTCGACCCTTAGTCATAAGGTCTGGAGTTCGCGGGCCTCCGAACGGCCTACCAAAAACGATGGGAATCACATTCACGCGGTGAAAATTTAGAATCCGCGCCAGCCTCGGCGCGCCACCCGTGCTCGAATTTTTGATCGACACCAGCGCAATCTACGGCGGTGTCGCCGCGTTCATCCTACTTTTCCTTGAGGCGGGGATCGTCCCTGGAGACACAGGTCGCGTTGTTCGAGATTGCGTAGTCCGACAGCACCGCATCCGCGTCCTTGGCTTTGGCGTCATCTTTGATCGCATGAATCGCATCGCTGATGATTTCATGTTTTCTTTTTTCGCAAGCGCTCGTCGCGTCAAAGCGTTGGATAATCTCCCAATCGCGGATGGGAGCCCGCGAGACCCATTGTACGGTATCGCCCAGATTCGGCTGGTCGGGTGGCACCATCAGATACCACACCACAAGCGCGAGCGCGGCGGCGTGGCGCGGGTTCATCGACGTTAGGTTAGCAGAGATCGCTCGTCCGACAACTTCGGCGCTGATTCCGGAGCCGCTAGGGATTATATCGAGGTAGCGCGAGGCCTTCGGCGATTTCCGACCATGAGACCTGCTGGCCGCTTTCGAGGTCCCTGATTGCCCGGTTGGCTTTCTTCTCTTGCACCGAGAAATCCTGCGCGATGACCGGATCGCGCGTCCAGTCCCACCAGCCGCGGTTATCCAGACTCTTCGCGTATCTCAGCTCGTTGATGAGCTGGGCTCTCTGCGCCTCCGAGAGTGACTTCGGCGGGACGAACAGCGCGTCATCGATTTGCGATCGGGACACATACTTCCCGTGCTCGAGGTCGTACATGACCTGCCCGGCCTTGTCCGCCCGGATTCCATAATCGCCTGACGCGGCCGGGCTGACTTCCGGGTCTTTCGCGTTGTTCAAGTCGATCTCTCTGGCAGCCTGTAGTCGTTGCAGCGTCTGTTCGCTTTGTGCGGCCGAGACGTTCGATTCAGTTGGTGCGCATGCCGACAGCAATGAAGCGAAGAAGAGGGCACTTGCCATGATTCCGGTCATTCGAAGAATTTTAGTTTTCATTTTCCGACCACCGATTGAAGGGACATACCCGTTACACGATCCAGTGTAGCCTTCGCGACTGAAACACCATAGAGAGAATCGACGTATGCCGCGTCGACCTGATGCGCCGTCGCGAAGCCATTGAAGATAGGCCACGTCACTATTAATCCCACGTTGAAGTTACTCGCCGCGGGCAGACCTGTGCCCAAGAAGTTAAAGAGACCCAGAGGTCGAAGGCGTGCTGTGTAGTACGAGTACAGGACAAGGCGCATTGCGGAGGACACTCTCAGTGACGCTGCCCAGAACGAAATGCTCCAATCCGCTGCGCCCGTGCGTAACCATTACGATCAAGTCTACCCCGAGCTCATGGGCAGCTCGCACAATGTCAGTATCAGGCACACCCGATCTGACATCGATAACATATTTCACCTCAGCCTTGAGAGTGTTCTGGACTATTGGTGCTAGCTTGGCTCTGGCTTCCTTCTCCCAGCGCGGATCGGTCTCAAACGGCAGCGGAACGTCCATATCCTGCGCCGGTACTCTGGCAATGTGCAGTACGTAGAGCGTGGCGTCGCTTTCTTTTGCCAATGCGCTCGACAAAAGCAAAGCGGGCGTTGAATCTCCATCGAATTCGAAGGTGCACAATATCTTCCTGTAATTCAGCATAGCTTTCCCTGGGATGTGGGCTATTGCCGCAAGACTTCCGCCAGCGATCGACCGGTCGCTCTATCAACCGCCGCCTTGGTGACGGAGAATCCGTAGAGAGCGTCGGCGTACGCAGCGTCGTCATAGGTGTAGAAGCGTTGCGCATCCTCCAGCTCAACAATATTTGTGAGTCCTGCCTCATAGCGCTTCTCAGCGAGTTCCAGTTCCGCGCGCGAAGCTGCGAGCGTCTTTTCCGCGCGGGAGATGCGTTCAAGAGAAGCTTGCCAATTGAGAAACGAAGTATGAACCTGCAAAATTATTTCTTGCCGCAGGTCTTCGATCGCGCGAAGGATCGAGTGTTGGCGAAATCTGGTCTCCGCAATTTGATCAGTAGTAAGAAAGCTGTTGAAGATTGGCCAGGTGATAACTATCCCGGCGTTGAAATTATTTGCAGCAGGAGTACCAGTCCCCAGTGCCGAGTATCCCGCCACTGCGTTGACGCTAGGATAGTAGTCACTGTTGTACTGAACGATCCTGGCTCCCATAGCTTTCGCCTGATCATCCAGCGCAATCAAATCAGGCCTGCTTCGGAAAGCCGTATCGAGCAAAGAGTTCACTGATTCGGTGACCGGATGGTAGGTTAAAATATCTGCTAGTTCGTACGCCGGCGCCGCGTCACTGAGACCCAACGCGTTGTCGAGCGCGACCTTGGCGTCTTCGTCGCTGTTACGCGCATCGACGAGATGCAACTGAGCACGCTGGACCTCGGCATCTGTGACATAGGTATCGAGCTGTGGCCGCAGACCGGCGTTAGCCTTAACCTGAGCCTCGTGCAGATGATATTGGCGCTGCTCCAGTGCTTTCTCGTATACAGAGATCAATCGCTTCGCCTGCAGCAACGCGAAGTACCGTTGAGAGACTTCGAAGATAAGATCAAGCTCGGTGAGCTGTTGATTCGCAGCCGCGGCCGCAGCCTCAAACTGCCGTTCCGAAACAAATCCATGCCGGCGGCCGAAGTCGACGAGGAATTGGGAGAGTGCAACACCTCCCATGTAGTTGTTGTCGGTGTCAAAGCTTTGCGACGTATCATTTGCGGGCAGGTTGTGATTCGTTCCGCTTATTCGGGGAAACGCCCCGTCAGCGTTGTAGAACTGTGCATTGCCGATACCATTGTCGGTGCTGCGCAGATACTCCGCGGCGCCAAACAGTTGGGGGCCCAAGTACGATCGAGCTTGTCCGATCTGCTGCTGCGCCGCACTGGTGTTGTCAGCCGCTTCCTGGAGCCTCGGGTGATACTTGAGTGCGATCGCGATTGCCTCCTTAAGCGTCAACTGGGAGCCCGGTGTAATAGGCCCACCGTTTGAGTTGATCGAGTTCACTGAGACCACCGGGCTTCCTGTAGCTGACGCCGCAACTTGCGGATTACCGGGTAATATCGCCATAGGACCCGCCGCGTTGGCGCCTATAGGATTTGACAGGAGCGCACATGCGAAAAAAACCACGATTCGCCAAGTTTTCATTGTTACCCCTACCCGCTTGGTCCGCGATCGATTGCGTTGCGCTTTGGTTTGTCCAAGTCAGTCGGCGCTTTGAATAGGCACCGATGTAGCCTGCACGTTTTCGTTCTGGATCCGGCTTTCCACCTGCACCCCCGGGGTGAGAGTGTTACTGTAGGTTGCGACTACCAGCAAATTGGCCGAGAGGCCCGAGTCTATTTCGACATAGGAGCCGTTGTTGATCCCGGTCTTCACCGGAACTTCGACTAAGCGACCGTCTTTTACGACCAAAACGCGGGCCGACTGGCCCGAGCCTTGGATTGCTGAGGCTGGGACAATTAGAGCATCAGGGTGGCGAACCAGTTCGATGGTCACGTGCGCATAGCTCCTCGGGTAGATCAGGCGCTTGGGATTGTCTATGTCGACCTCGGTCAGCATTGTCCGGGTTGCCAGATCGAGCGACGACGCATATCTGGCCACGGTTCCCTTGAATACTCGATCCGGAAACTCATCGAACTGCAGACTCGCCGGAGTACCAATATGAATGAACGGGTAAGAGGCTTCCGGGACGTAGAGATAGACCCGCAGTTTGTCAATGTCGGCGAGCGTCAGGATCGGACCGCCGCCCTCACGGTGCCCTCCGGCTCCCTCGGTAGCGCCGGGAGAAATCAACCCCGACGTCTCGTCAACTCCGATGTCACCGCCGCCCGCGCGGATCAATGCACCAGGATCGGCGAATCGCCCGGTGATTACTCCGTCGAAGGGAGCGATAATTTTCGTGTATCCGTACATTGTTTGCAGGGTCGCAACTGCGGCCTGAGCCTCGTGATACTTGGCATAGGCCATATCGACGTCCTGCTGTGAGATTAACCGCGGGTCACTCTGCTGAACTTTTCTCAAACGATCGTAAGTTATGCGCTCGATCTCGAGGCTGGCCTGCGAGCGCGCCAGGTTCGATTGCAGTTCCGGCACTTCGATTTCGGCCAGCACCTGGCCCTTCTTGACCGAGTCGCCTTTATCGACGCTGATACTCTTCAAGTAACCTGTGACCTTCGCGTGAAGCGCGGCTTCATAGAACCCTACGACATCGCCTGGCAGGTCGATGCTTTTGGATATTTCGCCCTGGCGTGGATGGACAACGTCCACAGTAGGTCGTTGAGGCGTAGTCATAGGAACAACAGGCGCATCGCAGCCGCCCGCGCATAAGACTGCAATCGATAGAATAGACGCTAGCGCCCGAGCAACATTCTTCGCTGCTATGGACATCAGCCTCGGTCCTCATTCGGCGTGTGCACGGCAGCCGCCCGCTCGATCCGCCCATAGAAGAACTCGTAAATGCAAGGTACGAGAAACAATGTAAGTATGGTGGACACCGCAAGACCGCCCACCGCGGCCCTTGCCAGGGGAGCCGAAGCTTCCGATCCCTCGCCGAGCTTCAACGCGATCGGCATAAGACCAGCCACCGTGGCCAGGGCGGTCATCAGGATTGGCCGCATTCTTATGCGGGCGGAATCGATCGCCGCGCGTCTTAGCTCATGTCCCTGGCGGCGTTGTTCATTGGCGAAGTCGACGAGCAAAATCGAATTCGACACAACGATACCGACCATGACGATGATCCCCATGAACGATTCTATGTTGAGTGTGGTTCCTGTCGCCCACAACGTCCAGATGACGCCTATCAATCCCATCGGGACCGCGAACATGATGATGAAGGGGTCCAGGAAAGACCGAAATTGAGCCACCATCACCAGGTAAAGTAGAACGACCGCCAGCGAGAGCCCGAAGCCGAAGCTCGAGAAAGATTTCTGCATCGAGCTTACGGCTCCGCGGTACCTGACGGAGACGCCCGGAGGGAGAGTCATCTTGCTCACCTCGCGCTGGATTTTCCCCTGCGTGCCACCCAGATCCTGGGTGCTGGGTGCGACGAGCAGATCGACAATCCGCTGAATGCTGTAATGATCTGCTTCCGAAGGGTGGGATTCGGGAGCAATAGACGCCACATCACGCAGCAAAAGACTCTGCGCGTGTCCCGTTTCCCTGTTCACAGTCTCGATAGGGATGTTTTGCAGCACCTCCAGAGAATCAAAGCCATTCTGGGAGCCTGGGTACTGCACCGTCAAAAAGTAGTCGTCCTTGTTTGCGCGATCGATCCAGATCGATGGCTTGATGTACAGGTTTGAATCGAGCGCCGTGATGACGTTCTGAATGACTTCCTGCTGCGCTACGCCCAAACGCGCCGCTCTCACGCGGTCGACCTTGATGTTTAGCGTCGGATAGTCCAATTCCTGTGCGATGAAACTCTGCGAAACCTGAGGGAGGGCGTTGATTCTCTCTTGGAGTTCCTTCGCCGCATTATGCAACTCGCTAAAGCTACTACCGGCAAATTCGACATCGATCGGAGCTATCTTCCCGAGATTGAGAACGGAGTCGATTATGCTGCCTGAGGAAAACAGGGTACGGGCGTTCGGCAGTTGTACAGGGAGCAGTTGCTTCAACCGGGCTACATAGTATTGGGTCGGATGCCGGTGACCGGACTTGAGCGCGACCTGCATGAAACCTGAATCCTGGGCCGAGTTAGGCGAGTAAATCGCCGATATGCTGGGGGCAATTCCGATATTCGAAACGACCATGTCGAGCTCGTCCGGCGGAATCACCTTTCTGACCAGGTCTTCGATTCGACGCGCCATATCGGTGGTCAGTTCAATACGAGTACCGGCTGGCGCGCGAAAATTGATCGTGAACATTCCCGCATCGGTCTCCGGAAACAACTCGGTACCGAGACGTGGATACATCGCGAGACTTACGACGAACAGAATCGTAACCCCCACGATGACCACAGACTTGTGGTCCAGCGCCTTTTCAAGAAGACGCTCGTAAGCGGAGGCAAAGCGCTCATACGCGCGATTGAAGATCGCGAACACCCCGGAAGATTCGCCATGCTCCGCCGCGAGCGCCTGTTCGCGGGTTAGAAAACGAGCACAGTAGATCGGTATTACGCTCATGGCGACCAGATACGACGCGGCCATCGATAGCACCACCGCCAGCGCCAGCGCACTAAACAGGTACTTCGAGACTCCAAACAAAAACATGACCGGGAAGAAGACGATGCAGGTGGTAACGGTCGACGCCAGAACCGGTAGCGCGACCTCCTCGGCCCCATCACGTGCTGCAGCGTGCGGTTCCTTGCCTTCGGCAAGATGACGGTTGATGTTCTCGAGGACAACCACCGAGTCATCGACTAGTCGGCCGATCGCAAGCGCGAACCCGCCAAGCGTCATGATGTTCAGCGTCGAGCCATTGAAGTATAGACCGAATGCCCCCGCCAGAATGGAAAGTGGAATCGAAAGAAAAATCGCAAAGGTCGATCGGAAGCTGCCGAGAAATATAAGAATCATGAGCGAGGCCAGAACTGCACCGGATATGGCCTCATGTTCGAGACTATCTACCGCCTGTCTGACGTAAATGGACTGGTCTAGTATGGTCTTCAGTTTCATCCCGGCTGGCAGGCCGAAAACGTTTGGAATCAGTTGCTTGACGCCATCCACCACCGAAATGGTATTCGCGCCGGCTTGGCGGAGAACCGGGATGTATACCGACGGTTGCCCGTTAATCAGCACCGTATTGTATTGAATCTGAGCCGAGTCTGTGACCTTACCGACATCATCCATCAGCACGGGGGCCTGACCACGTCCTATCTTCACTGGCACCTGGTTAATATCGGGCACCTTTTCGATCAAGCTGTTCGAATAGATGTAGTAATCCTTGGATCCGATCTTGACGTCGCCTGCGGGCAAGATGACGTTGGACGTGTCGAGCGCACTGACCACGTCCATCAGCGAGAGGCCACGGGCTTGCAGCGCTTGCGGATTTGCGTATGCCATCACCTGTCGAAACTTGCCGCCGAAGGGAATCGGTACCGACGCGCCCGGCACCGTCGCCAGCTGATTCCGAACGTTGTAGCGGGCTTGATCCTCAAGTTGCGTCTCGTCGTAACCTTTACCTCCGAGCGTGACCAACACCACCGGCAGAGATGATGCGTCGTACTGCAGCACCAGCGGCGGGAGCGTCCCCGGCGGCAGAACCCCGAGATCGGCCTCCGCCAAGGTTCCCATCTGCGCGGCGGCAGCCGCGACGTCGGTCCCCGGCTGAAAGAACACTTTGATGATGCTCACACCCGACAGCGAACGCGACTCGATATGCTCAATGTTGCTGCCCAACGTAAAGAATCGCTCGTAGCGAAAGGTGATGTTGTCTTCCATGTCGAGCGGCGGCATGCCCTGGTAAAAGGTAGCCACCACAACCGCCGGGATTTTAATGTCCGGAAAGATGTCCACCGGCATCTGCGTAAACGCAGTTGCACCCAGAATCACGATGATCAGCGCTCCGACAATGATTAGGTACGGATTGCGCAGCGAGAAACTTGGCACTGTAGATGACCTCGCGCGAGCGGTGCTGGAGCCAAGGGACTCCAGTCAAGTTTAACCACTAATCCCGCCCGGTACGAAAATATACCCCGGCGACGGAATCGCGACGGACGAGATACAGAGCTAGAGCAGCGGGTCGGGCGCGCCCGAGCGCGAAGGCCCGAGCTTCAAATGTTGGAGGATACGGAAAGTAGGAACGACTGAAACAACAGGCAGGGAGAAAAGACGCTTCGCGACATTCTCGATAGTCACCGGAGCCGGAATCGTCGCCTGCGCATCGACATGCGCGATCTCCTCGACGCCACCGGCCTCAGGTCCCGCGACGAAAGTGTGGCGCACGATATTCTGGCGGATCTCGGTGGTGCCGAAGTGCTGGCTAAACAGATGAGCCCTTGCAGAGGGGAATGACAGCAGCATCGCCACGCCCAGGATGCAGGCGACTGCGCGCAGAGCAGCGGCAATCGCGCGAGGGGCCGATGTCAGGAGATTTCGCTGCACTTCAATGTTAAGAATAGCTCGCGTCGATCGAACTGACAAGAACAGTTCCCCAAGGCGGAATAAAAGCCAAGTGTGGGCCGTCATTAATGTTAAGAACATGTTACGGAGGTAAGTCACATGAACTCCAGATACTTGGGAATTGTAGCTTTCGTGGCCGGCCTGCTCGTTCCCGCCGTGGTACTTGCTCAAACGAATTCCCCGGCCGGCAGCCCTTCGCTCGTCAGTCAGCTCCAGAGACAGGAGCAAATGGACGAATTCAAGGCGAAGTTCTGGTCGCAAGAACCGATTACTCAGCAGGATTACTACGTGCAGGAGAGGGAAGACCGGCAACTGGTCGCCAGGATCTCAGCCGGTGAGCCAGTCTCGCAGAGTGAACTCGAGCAGGCCTTGACGCGAATCGATACGGAGTACTGATTCCAAGCGTCCGTTCGCGGCTCAGTCCTACCGGCCAAGCATCCTCCTCAAAGCATGAGCCGGCGCGAGCAGTTGTCTGCTCGCACCGGCCCTCTGGATCGCTGACTAGTATCTGAATTCGAGGTGGAAGAAGAATCCGTGCGTGTCGCGCGCGACTGCGAACGGTACCGCCACCTGGTGCTTGCCTATTTCCCCCGCGGGGAACGTGAACTGGCTGTGGTAGTACTGGATGGCCTGTGAGTCGAAGGCCACGCGCAGATACTTGTTAATCAACCACTGCACGCCCAGGTCGTAGCGGGTGAAGTCGAGCGGGTCTTTCTGGATGCGCGTGTTGGGTTGGAACCACTGGAGCAGTCCGAAGGCCGTAAATGGGGTGTGCGGGATATCTACATGGCCCATCAAGTCCGCGCCCTCTTGCACCGACTGGGTGTTCAGGATCTTTCCGACCATCGTGTTCCAGGCCGCAAAACTGCTGGGGCCGGTGGTGGGGATTCCGATCGCGTCTGCCGGTCCGCTGC
>JBAWCX010000720.1:0-1884 GCA_049590495.1 Binatus sp. (SeqCode) | reverse complement strand
GGGTCGCGCACCACATTTGCCATCGGTGTCTTTTTCCAGCGCTCGTAGATGGCCGCGTGGCATTTCGCGCACGCCCGTGAGCCGACGTAGCGGGCCTGCGCGGCGGCATTCGCTTGCAGTACCTCTTGTTCGCGTGTGAGGGGATTCAGGGTGCGGATATAAAGAACAAGCTTCCAAAGATTGTCGGCGGACTCCGGCTGCGGGCTTCTCCAGGCGGGCATGCCGGTCAAAGGAACACCATTTTCGATGATGTAGTGAAGCTCACCATCGCTGAGTGCCTGCGTCGGGGCCGCTCGGAGGTCTGGCACCCGTGGATATAGATGCCCGCCGATGGGAGTTCGCGCGCTGCCATCCACTCCATGACAATTCGAGCAGTGCAACAAAAATTCCGCGCGGCCTGCCTGCAGGTTCTCGGCGCTCGGCACAAGCGGATCCATCCGCTGGCGCTCGGTTCGCGGGATGGCGAGATGCCGCACGATTCGCGCCGTAGCGGTCTCCCATCGGGTGGGCCCGCTCGAAGTGCGGAAAGCGCGTCGTATCCAGAGCGCAGCGCACAGCACCGAAAGAAAAATCGCGGTGAGAAGGACCACGGTCAAGAGCCGCCACGATCTCAAAGTGGACGCGCCTCGGAACCTAACCCCTAACCCCTTCCCTCACCCCAGGCGCGGACGCCGTTCCCTCTCCCGCAGAGCGGGCGAGGGTAATTTGGTACCGCAGCCGGACATAGAGGGGGGACCGGATGGTAGAGAGCCCTTCCCGCACACGAAGGCGCACCGGATTAAAGATCACTGGCGCGGGTAGCCGGGGAGCCGCGCCTGCATCGCATCGGGATATTCCGGCGGCAACGCGCTTGCCTTGTTGAGCGCCGCGAGCTCGGCGGCCTCGAGGCGAAATCCGATCGCGCCGAGATTCTGCTCGTTCTGCTCTTCGGTCCGCGCGCCGTATATCACCGAGCTGACGCCGGGCTGCTGATTCACCCACGCCAGCGCGACCTGCGAGATTGCGCGCCCGCGTTCTTTCGCGACGTGCTCGACAGCTTCGAGCGTCGAGTAGTTGCGCTCGTCTGCAAGCCGATTCCACATATCCATTTTCGCCAGCCGGCTGTCCTCGGGCGGGCGCTGACCAGAACGATACTTTCCGGTCAGAAATCCACCGCCGAGCGGACTCCACGGAATCACGCCGACGCCTTCGTAGCGGCAGAGCGGCATAATCTCGCGCTCGATCTCGCGCGAAATCAGGCTGTATTGCGGCTGCAGGCAGTCAAATCGCGCGAAATCGTGTTTATCGCTGACCCACAGACTCTTCATCAGTTGCCACGCTGCAAAATTGGACGCGCCGATATACCTGACCTTGCCGTGACGCACGAGGTCGTCGAGCGCGCGCATCGTCTCTTCGATAGGCGTTTCAAAGTCCCACGAATGCACCTGGTATAGATCGATGTAATCCATTTTCAGCCGCCGCAGGCTGGCCTCGACTTCCGACATGATATGCCCGCGCGAGAGGCCGATTTGATTGGGTGCGACCGTCTTGCCAATGAAAATATTCGCGTTAAAGCGGACTTTAGTCGCGACAATCAAATCTTTTCGACGCTCGCCGAGAATTCGTCCGAGAATTTCCTCGGAGGCGCCGGCCGCATAGACGTTCGCGGTGTCCAGGAAATTGCCGCCAACTTCAATAAACCGGTCTAATATTTTCCCCGCAGTTTTTTCATCTGTTTCACGGCCAAACGTCATACAACCAAGGCATAGCTCCGAAACTTTGAGCCCGGTACCACCCAATCGCCGATATTCCATAAGCTTTTTCGAGCCTCCGCAGTCGAGTTTAGTACGACCGATGTCGCGTGGAAATGAAAATTTTCGAAGTTGAATAATCGCTGAATTGAAT
>JBAWCX010000719.1:0-2290 GCA_049590495.1 Binatus sp. (SeqCode) | reverse complement strand
CTCGTGCTCGACGCGGCGTCCGGCAACGTCGACGGCGACCTGCACAAGCCGCGACCGGTGAAGGTGTCCGACCATGTCGGCATCGCGCCCGGTTCCCTGCGCATCGCGCTGTCAACCGGGTTCCCCTTCACCGCTTTTAGAGCCCGCCTGCATCCGGAGATCAGGGCGGCGCTGGAGTCGGCGGGCGATCAACTTCGACTGCTCGGCCACAGGGTGATGTCGGGCAATCCCGATTACGGACTGCGGCTGTCGTGGAACTTTCTGTCACGTTCCACTTCTGGACTGATCGACTGGGCCGACCGCTTGGGTGACGGCGTGGAGCTCGATCCACGCACGATGTCGAATATGCGGATGGGGCGGGTGCTCTCGCAGTCGATACTGCGCGCCGCGCGTGCGCACGAAGTCGCCGATCAACGCCGGGTGGGCTCGATTTTCCGCATCGTGGACGTCGTGGTGGCGCCGACAACCGCGCAGCCGCCTCCGCCGGTGCACACGTTCGACAAGTTGGGCGGCCTGGACACCGACCGCGTGATGATCGCTGCCTGCCCGGTGACCTGGCCCTGGAATGTGTTGGGGTGGCCGTCGATTAACGTTCCGGCAGGCTTTACCTCCGAAGGCTTGCCGATCGGCGTGCAGCTGATGGGACCGGCCAACAGCGAGCCACTGCTGATCTCTCTGGCCGCCGAATTGGAGGGGCTCAGCGGCTGGGCGGCCAAGCAACCGGAGGTTTGGTGGAACACTGGCACGGACACCGACGCGCGAGCAGACGCAAAAGCCCCCGACACGCCGGCTTGAGTTCTGGGGGTGATTGCAACAGTCATCTGATTGGAGGCTGTTGTGTATCTGAAGGCCTATCCCTTAGTTGTTCGTCAGTTCTGGGGCCACATTCGTGACGGGGTGGCGCCTGGAGAGGCTGGAGTGGCCGTCGGCGTGTCGATGGCTACGGGTTGGAAGTGGTTTGCTCACGCTGGTGGGGTGAGGCCGAAATTTCCTGGCGAGGGCCCGCGGAAGCGGCCGAGGATGACGTTGGACGAGCGCGTTGAGATCGAGGTTGGTGTCAAGACCCAGGAGTCCATTCGTTCCATTGCGCGCCGGCTTGGTCGTGCACCGTCGACGATCATGCGCGAGATCAACGGAAAAGCGTTCTGCTATGGGCGGTATCGCGCACGTCACCGATTCGCAGCCCAGTGGCATGGCGGCTGGGATCCCAAACCACGCTATCGCGCCACCGGTGCGCAGGCGCGCACGCAGGAGCGGGCCCGGCGGCCCAAGGCGGGCAAGCTGGCGGTCAATGAGCGGCTGCATGACGAGGTGCAGACTCGGCTTAAGGACAACCACAGCCCTGAGCAGATCGCCCGGCGGTTGATGATGGATTTTCCCGACGATGTGGAGATGCGGGTGTCTCACGAGACGATTTACCGGTCGATCTATGTGCAGGGCCGCGGCAGTCTGCGCCGTGAGCTGCATACCTGCCTGCGCACCGGGCGCGCATTGCGCAAGCCGCAGCGCCGAGCCGAGCAGCGTCGCGGCCGCATCCCCGACATGGTCAATATCAGTGAGCGCCCACCAGAGGTGGCTGATCGCGCGGTGCCTGGGCATTGGGAGGGCGACTTAATCCTGGGGGCCGAAGCAAAGTCGGCGATCGGTACCCTCGTCGAGCGCGCCAGCCGGTTTGTGATGCTGCTGCATCTGCCCGACGACCACGGAGCATTGGCCGTGCAGCAGGCCATCGTCGCCAAAATGGCGCAGCTGCCGGCGGTCCTGCGTAGAACCCTGACGTGGGATCAAGGCAGCGAGATGACCAACCACATCGCCGTCGCCGAAGCCACGCAGCTAGACATCTACTTTTGTGATCCGCACTCCCCGTGGCAACGCGGGAGCAACGAAAACACCAACGGGCTACTGCGCCAATACTTTGCTAAAGGGACAGACCTGTCGATCTTCCCGGCCGACTACCTCGATTACGTAGCACTGCAACTCAACCGCCGACCACGCAAAACCCTGCACTGGAAAACACCGGCAGAAGCCCTCGACGAACTACTCTCAGATCCGTCCAAACCACCCGCTGTTGCATCCACCGCATGAAACCGCCCGATGGAGATGGTGCTTTTGCGTCTGCTCGCGCAGGTTGGGCAGGTTAGGCGCCGGCGGCGGCCCGGCCGGCGCGGCGGCCGTAGAAGCTGCCGTCGCCCAAAGAGATGCCGCTGGCATATCCCCAGGCGGCCAGTCCGGCGGTGGCTCGTCCGGCCGCGAACAGGCCCGGGATCGGTTCGCCGCTGACGTGTAGCAC
>JBAWCX010000718.1:0-4674 GCA_049590495.1 Binatus sp. (SeqCode) | reverse complement strand
TTACGAGACAGTCCTGATCAATTTCAAAGCGGGCGAGCACAAGAGCAACGAATATCGAAGAATTCATCCGCACGGCCAACTGCCCGCCCTGCAGGATGGGACGCTTACGATGTTCGAGTCGGCTGCCATTTGCTCCTACCTTGCCGACAAGTTTCCGGACAAGCGGATGGCGCCGGCGTTGGGCACCGTCGAACGCGGGATGTACTACCAGTGGATGTTCTATTCGATGGCCGCGCTCGAGGCGTTCGCGCTCGACCACGAGCGGATGAAGGAGTGTTTCCTGGTCCTCGATCGCGCGCTCATGGGCCGTGAATTTATCGTGAGCAACAAGATCACGGCAGCGGACGTGATGATCGGCTCGGCGGTGATATGGCTCGACGCGCGGCACCATCTGCTGGATGATTTTCCGTCGCTCGACGCTTACTCCAAGCGCATGATTGCAAGGCCGTCATTCCAGCGCGCATTCACGCCGCCGAACGAAAACCCGCAACAGTGAAAAAGTAAATTCCGAAAATGTGCGGACGATTCACGCTCACGCGCCGCGATGGCAATTCGCTGGCGGCCGAACTCGGCGTCGCGCCGGACTCGTTCGTCGATTATCGGCCGCGGTACAACGTCGCGCCGACACAGCAGCACTTCATCGTCAGGATAAAATACGAAAATCGCGAAGTGATTCCCGCCACCTGGGGACTCGTCAAGAACGGGTCGAAGGATTCGAGCATGGCGGGTAAGACTATCAACGCGCGTTCGGAGACCGTCGACACGCGGGGCGCATTTCGCGACGCATTTCAGAAGCGGCGATGCGTGGTGCCGGCCGATGGCTTCTTCGAATGGATCGGGCCGAAGACCGCGCGGCGGCCGACGTGGTTCCATCGCGAGGATAGCCGGCTGCTGCTGTTCGCCGGCCATTACGAAGCGTGGCAAAAAGAGCGCGGCGTCTGGGAGACGACGTTTACGATTCTCACGACCGCTGCAAACTCTTTGCTCGAGTCCTATCACGATCGGATGCCGGTGATACTCGCCGATCGCGACGCCGACGACTGGATGGACCCGCGCGCTCCAGACCCACACGCGCTAAAGCGCCTGCTGGGTCCCGCACCCGCCGACCTGCTGACTGCAACTCCAGTCTCGCCCGACGTCAACAACGTAGACAACGATTCGCCAGAGGTACTGGAACCCGCCGGGCAGATGAGCCTGTCACTGCGCAGCGGCTAGTCAGACGCATACTCAATTGATGCAGTTTCCTGTGCGTGATAGTTGATTGGGTTCGGTTCGCGACGACGACCAGCGCGGGGCGGCGTACCCAAGTGGTTAAGGGAGAGGTCTGCAAAACCTCCATGCATCGGTTCGAATCCGATCGCCGCCTCCAAATTTCTCAATAGGGTCAAGGACTCTTTTCGACCGCGTCTTCACGTCGGTCGCCGGCGCCATCGCCCTATTCGAGATCGTCCGTCGGCGCGTCGTCGCGACCCATCGCGACAACTCCCCCCTGTTCCGTTAAATCTGCGTTACGCCCCCTTCTAGCCTCCCAGATGCGCTTACGCTAAATAACTACTGTTTGTACCATTCTTGAATCGGAAAAGTTACTAGCGTCTGCATTGGGGGAAGTATGCGGGCAAAAATCGGTGTTGTTATATTAGGGACCGCCTTGGCGATTTTCGCCATGGGGCGGGTCGGGAACCTCAAGGCCGGTCACAGGTTCACGGCTTCGCAGGCATGGGCCCAGGATTCTGAGGATCGGGATGATAATGCTGCCGTCCAGCAAGACGATGCTTCAGATCAAGATGGCGTCGTGTCGCCGCCTAACGACGCGCCGCAGGACCAAGCCAGTGCTCCGGATTCGGCTGACGACGAGCTGCAGAACCAGCCCAGAGCTTCGAGCCTAGCGAATTGCATAAAACATCCGTTCCCGGCCAGCGGGCTCTGGTCGGGGACCGTGATGGACAACGACCTGGGAGGGGGTACGATCTCGGCCTCTCTCTTTCAATGCCATTCAAAGGTCAGCGGAACTTGGCAGGACACCTTCGTGCCTCCAGCATTCTGGAAAGGGACGATCAGTCCGAGCGGTAGCGTCAAAGCGCAAATGAGATTTCACATTTCGGGAAAGTGCGGTTATACGTTTACCGGCACCTTCAAAAACGATAACGAAATTTTCGGCAACTATACGTTGCACAACTGCAAAGGAATGGGCCCCGACGGCGGCTCCTTCGATATGTTCAAGGTCCCGCCCCCGTGACGAGTCCCGTCGCCGGACTTCCGCAAGAGATCGCGCGCTATCACGAGCTTGGTCGGTGGATCGCGCAGCGCCAAAATCGCGTCGTCCCATCTGACGACCTTGCTAGGTTCTTTTGCGTCGGACCACTACCAGGGACTTTGCCCCAACCGTGCCCGAACAGGTGGTCAATGAATCCGATCGCCGCCTCCATCAATCCCATCGAATTGCGCGCACGCTCAAGCCTTCGGATTGTTGCGCGAAAATTGCCGGAACTTCGCGACCAGTGGGAATCCCATTGGAGTGTCGATGATTTGCTCGAGTGCAAAATCGACTACCCGTTCCGCGCCGGCGAAGCTGCGGACGCGGTCGGGACTCCAGTCGACTGACGCCTCGCCGGTGAGCTGGAGAGTGCGGCCGGTGTCGAAATCGATGAACAGGAGTCCGGCGTGCGGGTTGATCGTCACGTTGCCCAACGTGTTGAACATGCTGTTGCCGTTGTAGTCGGGAAAGGCGATCCGCCGTTCGTCGATTATGCGGACGAAGCCGGGGTCGCCGCCCTTGTGCGACACGTCGGCGCCGCGCTCAGGATTGTCGGTCGCGATGAAGAACGTATCGGCATGGGAAATCTGCTGTTGCTGAGTTGCGGACAGTGCCGTGCTCAGCTTGGCGGCAGCGCGATCCTTGTCGGACACGTGCCGGCTGCCGACGAATATCCGTTCCTGAATGTAGCGCCGGCAGTTGCCGTAGACTTCCTCGGTCGTGATGTAGATTCCGCCGTCCCTGATCATACCTCGGCCGTTGACTCGAACGCGTCGGGCGGTGACGAAGTCCGGCGCGAACAGGGCGACGTGGCCCTCGGTCGCGAGATTGCGGAACAGCGGGTCGCTGGACGACGCTCGCGCTGCGATTCTGAGCGTGCGATCGTCAACCGTCTCGATAAACCCGGGCTCTCCCGTGACGACGGAGGCCCACACGCGACCGCGACTGTCGACCGTGCCGAGAACTGCCATCTGTCGGCGTTCGAGAAATTCGCTGGCGCCCGGAGGGAGATGATCTACGATGCCTTCGCCGACGTCGTTGGCGATGTCGCGTACGCCGGCTCGTTCCTGGACCGCAATTTCACCGCGGTGGAACTTCATCACGCTAGGGCGCAGGCGCGCCGGGTATCGCGAGAGGATGGTCGGGTTTCACCAGCAGCTTGACGAGGCAGGGCGGCCCGCCCTCGCCGTAGCAGAGATTGCTGACTTCGCCGAGCCTGAAATTGCGGTCGTCGTGCGTGTAATCGGGACAGATCCAATGGCCGCCTTGGCGGTAAAGAGCGACGGCGAAATATCGGCCAGCCGTCAGACTCCCGGCCACTGAATCGCCGCGCGACGAGATATCGCGCGTGCTGAGGATATCGAATCCGTCGTGCGCCGCGTCGGGCGAATACTGCATGAAGAAAATTCGCCATTGCCGTCCGGGGCGCGCGGTCACCTGGTATCCCATCGAGTGATCGTACGAGAACACCGGCTTGTCGCGGCACAGCCACGGCCGCGCCTCTTGCGCGACGGCGGGGCTCGCGAGCATCGTCGCGATCACGGTGGCGGTCGAGAAGAATCGCGCAATTCGGGAAAGTCTCATCACCTTTTACTTCTTTCCGCCCGCTATCGCGATGATGCGGCCGACGATCTCGCCGAGGTTGGAGTCCTTGGGAGTGAAGACCGCCTTGACGCCGAGATCGAGCAGCGCTCTGCGGTCGGCTTCCGGGATTATCCCGCCCATCACGAGCGCGACGTCGCCGGCGCCGCGGCTTTTCAGCAGATCGATTGTCTCGCGCGCGATCGACATGTGGGCGCCGGCGAGGCTCGAGATCGCGAGCACGTCGACGTCTTCCTCGAGCCCCGTCGCGACCATCTGCTCGGGCGTCTGCTTGAATCCCGCGAGGACTACTTCCATCCCCGCTTGCATGCAGGCGTGCGCGAGCAGCTTGATCGCGTTGATATGTCCGTCGAGGCCTGCCTTGCCGAGCGCGATGCGAATTTTGCGTTTGGTTGTCGCGATCGGCACGTTAAGCGCGCCGACACTCACGCTGGTTTCGAGAATCGGCGGCGTGTAGCGGCCGCGGCTGACGCGCACGAGCGAATCGGTCCATTCGCCGACGGTGCCGCCGGCGCGCGCGAGGTCGATTGTCGCCTCGATGAGTCCGCGGTCACCGTCGTTAGCGGCTGCCCGTTCGAGCGCCTCGCGAGCTTTGGACACGGCGGCCTGGTCGCGCGCCGCGCGCCATTTTTTGATCGACTCGATGCGTTCCTTTTCCTTGAGCGACTGTTCGTTATGATCCGCGTTCTGTTTGGGCGGCGGCGCGAGGCCTACTTCTCCGGTGAACGCGTTGACGCCGATTTGCACAATCTCGCCCGACTCGACTTTGCGATGACGCTCGGCAAGCTGGCGCGTCAGCTCGCCGCTGACGATTGAAA
>JBAWCX010000717.1:0-2539 GCA_049590495.1 Binatus sp. (SeqCode) | reverse complement strand
CTTCGAAGCCGTAGCGCGCGCCGAGCTTTTGCGGCACGACGTCGTCGAGATCGAATGCGCCGTACTTTTCGCCCCACGAATTGAAGCGCCAGTCGAGCGCGATCTGATTTGGGTCGCCGGGCGCAGCGGTTCCGAGGCGGTGGACGAAAATCGGGCCGTGGTCGCGCACCCATGCGTCGTTGGTGGGAAGATGAAATATGTCGATTGGAAGAAGCGGGCCGGGCGCTTCACTTTCGGTGCGGCGGGCTGCGTCGCGAATCATCGCGCGAACTTCGTCGAGCTGCGATGCGCCGGTGACCATCAAACGAACGGGCTCGAAACGCGCAATCTTCGCGACCATGTCCGCGTAGATTGGCGGGATGACGTCGAACTTGCCGGGCCAGGTGTCGAGATTGTGCGGCCATGCGAGGTAGCACGCGAGATGCGGCGCCCACTCCGGCGGCATCCGGTAGTCCGCGAGCAGCCGGCGATGCTCAGGTGAAATAGCGGTCACGATCGATAGCGGCGCGTCAGGTCGGCGTAGGCGTCGATTCGGCGGTCGCGCAGGAACGGCCAGTTGCGGCGGACCTGCTCGATCTTCGCGAGGTCGCATTCGGCGACCAGAGTTTCCTCGGCGGTGGCGCTGGCGCGCGCGACGACCTCGCCAAATGGATCGGCGACGAATGAATCGCCCCAGAACTCGAGTTCACCCTCGACGCCAACGCGATTGACCGCCGCGACGAAGACGCCGTTGGCGATCGCATGGCTGCGCTGAATCGTTTCCCAGGCGTCCTGCTGCTTGGGGCGGACTTTTTCGGGCTCGCCATGCCACCATCCGATGGCCGTTGGATAGAAGAGAATCTGCGCGCCCGCCATCGCGGTGAGCCGGGCCGCTTCGGGGAACCATTGATCCCAGCATACGAGCGCGCCGACCGACCCGTGCGAGGTCGGATGCGCGACGAAATCGAGATCGCCGGGGGTGAAGTAGAATTTTTCGTAGTAGCGGGGATCGTCGGGGATGTGCATCTTGCGATAGCGGCCGATGATTTTCCCGGACTCGTCGATGACAGCCGCAGTGTTGTGATAAACGCCGGCCGCGCGGCGCTCGAAGATCGACGCGACGATTATGACTTTGCGCGCCTTCGCCACCGCGCCGAGCGCTTCGGTCGTCGGCCCGGGAATCGGCTCGGCGAGATCGAAAAACTTCGGATCCTCCGTCTGACACGGGTAGTGTGCGCCAAACAGCTCCTGCGTGCAGACGATTTGTGCGCCGCGCCGGGCGGCCTCTTCGATTTTGGCAATTGCCTTGTCTAGATTGAGCCGCGGCTCGGGCGCGCAGCTCATCTGGATGAGCCCGATAGTGACCTTGTCAGTCCGCGATGCCATAACAATTGTGATAGCAACCGCGCACGTCGCACGCCATCACCGAGCGGTTTTCGTCCGCTACGGCTTTGAACTCAGATCCGCCTTTCCGGTCGCGATATCGACCGGGAACGAGAGGTGCTCCTCGACGATCATCCACTTTCCATTGATCTTCTTGTAGCCGTCGCTGACTCGTAAGGTCATGTCGATCGGCTTGCCGTTCTTGTCCGTGCCACTGAACCGCTGGATATTGTGGCCGAAGCCCAGCTTGCCGTTTGCAGTGACACTAAGGTCGGACATTTCCGCCTTGAGCGGTCCCTGGAATATCCCGACGAAGGCTTCATTGTCGGCGCGCCATGCCTTGATACCGACGTATTGCCGGGGCGGAATCGCGTCGAAGACGAACAGGGTCTCATCCTGAACGTATGCGGCGAGGGCGTGGTCCAGATCCTTCGTCGCGAAGGCCTTAATCGTAGCGGCTTCCATCGCGCGGATTTCCGCTTCGTCGCTTTCTTTCGCGCCCGGCTGTCGCACGAAAACAAACAATGCGAGCGCGCCTGCGATCGCGCCCAATATCACCAGTTTCTTCAATCGAGTTCCTCCCCTCGAGCTTTGCAGGCCGGCTTGATGCCGACCTTAGGACTTCGCTTTCTTCGAAGCTTTCGACTTGCCAGAACTGTTGAGGGCGACCGCTTGGCGAACGAGCGCCTTGAAGCCGGACTCGTCAACTTCTTCTCCTTCGTGGATGTCGATCGCGCGGCGAACGTTTCCGTCGAGACTCGAGTTGAAGAGACGGGCCGGATCCTTCAGAGACGCGCCCTTGGCGAAGGTAAGCTTCACGACCTTCTTGTAGGATTCGCCAGTGCAGATGATGCCGTCGTGCGACCAAATCGGAGTGCCCATCCACTTCCACTCTTCGACGACGTCCGGGTCTGCTTCTTTGATGAGCTTGCGCATTCTGCTGAGGGTTTCCCCGCGCCAGTCCCCGAGTTCGGCGATTCTTTTCGAGATGAGCTCCGAGGCCGACTGGCCTTGGCTCGCGCCAGAGACCCTGGCATGCGCAGACGCTCCTTGCGCGGGAACCGGGAGATCTCGCGATCGACCGTTCGGCAACCGCCGCCGGTCCGCATCGGGAAGGCGAGGAGCCGTAGCCGATGATGCACGGTCGCGAGAAGTCAGACTTTGCCATAGTGTGCGC
>JBAWCX010000716.1:0-4358 GCA_049590495.1 Binatus sp. (SeqCode) | reverse complement strand
GCGACCGGTTCCCCTTCCCACTATGGGAAGGGGTTAGGGCTTAGGTTGCTGAGGCTCCTTCACAGCGCGGCGCTCGGCAGTTGCGCCGTCGCTTGCGTCGCGAAATCCGCGTCGGAATCGACTCGCTCCGCCGCCTGCGGCGCCCGCAAGTCCTGATACATGCGCAAACCCGCCGCCACCAGGAACGCGGTGGTCGCAAAGTTCACACCGATCTCCGCAAGATCGACAAAAAAGATCGTCGTCCCCAGAAATCCCGTCACCACCCCAACCGGCCCGAACAGCAGGCTCACCACCACGAACGCGCCGGCCGCCCACGAGTTGAATCCCGACCAAACCGCCAGAAACACCACGATCCGCGTCGCCACTTTGAAGAACCGCTTGCGCATCAGATCGCGGCTGAACAGCAGCGCATGCCAGCTATGCTTTCCGTCGAAGACCAGCGCGTACTGCGCGAAGTACAACCACGCATACACGAGCGCGCCGAGCATGATCATCAACACCAGCGCCATGTATGCCCACATCCCCATCGAGCCTGGCATGTACGTCGACACCATCTGGAATATGAAAAGCCCCGCCGCCGGCGCCAGCAATTGCAGCATCGTCACCCAGATGAACCCCGGCGCCAGCCTGATCGAGCGCCGGTAAACTTCGATCGCCTCGTGGATAATCGTCGGCTCGCGGATTCCCGCCTGGATCCTCTTGAGCGAGCTGAGCGTAATCAGCGTTACAAACAGCGTGAGCACCGCGAAGATTACATGTAGCGTCGTCGTGAACCACGCCGAGTATGGCTGCGGTTCCACCAGCGGCGCGGGCTTGCTCGGCGTGTCGACGCTATCCGCCTGCGTGTAGCTGATATTTTGCGTGCCGGGCTCGAAGTTCGTCGCGAGCCGGCGCTGAAGATTCAACGCGTCCGGCAGCAGGCACAACGAGGCGGCCAGCAGCAACGGCGCCAGCACGACCGCCAGCACCGACCAGTTGCCGCGCAGATCGTTTACCGCGTTGGCAAGATAGATGAAGCTGCTTTTCAGACGAACGTGATTCACGGCCCGCTAGAGGTTGGCATCCCACGACGATCGAGACAAGTCCGCGCCGTTTCCACATGATCGGGCGCTGCTTCGATGATATATAATGATACTCGACGCTCGCCCCACACGGAGAACCGCTCATGGCCGACGACGACCGCGCCGCGCAAATCGCGCATGAGAACAAAATGATCCGCCGCCTGCGCTTCCTGGTCGAGCTGACCTTCGCCACCATCGCGCAAGACGACGACATGACCCTCGACCTGGCATGGGAACACGTGTTGGCGCTCAAGCGCGCCGCGGTTGCGATGTTCCCCGGCAAGGAAGAGACCTTCGACCTCATCTATATGCCGCGTTTCTCGCGTCTGCTCGCGGAACGATTCGGCGCGAATTGACCGCGCAGCCCACATCGAGCGGCAAGCTGTCAGGCCTGATCGCGATGCCCGACGGCTCGCTCATCCGCGGGCACCTCACCTTCACCGATCGGATCGCCGCACTCGAGCCCGCATCCAACGACGCCGGCGAAGACTACATCCTGCCCGGGTTCGTCGATCTTCAGGTCAACGGCTCGCACGGTATCGACGTCATGAACGCGTCGCCGGACGCGCTCGCCTCTCTAAGCCGCCATCTCGCGCGCGAGGGTACGACAGCCTGGATGCCGACGGCGGTCACCGCGCCAATCGAAAAAATCGCACAGGTTCACGAGTCGATCGCCGGTGCGCTCGAAAATTCACGACGCGACAACTCCGCCGATGCGGCCGCAATTCTCGGGATGCATCTCGAAGGTCCGTTCATCTCGCCGCTGCGCCTGGGTGCGCATCCTGCCCTCAACCTCGAGCCGCGCGGCGACGCCCTCGAGCGGGTGCTCGCGATGCGCGCGCTTCGATTGATCACGCTCGCGCCCGAGTTGCCCGGCGGACTCGACGCGATTCGGCGCCTGACTGCGCGCGACGTGGTCGTCTCCATTGGCCACACCAACGCGACTCTCGACGAGGCGATCTGCGGCATCTCCGCCGGCGCTCGGATGTTCACGCATCTGTTCAACGCGATGCGCCCGTTGAACCATCGCGATCCCGGCGTTGTCGCCGCCGCGCTCGCGCCGAGTGCTGCGGTCGCCGCAATCATCCCCGACGCGGTCCATGTGCATCCCGCGATATTGCGGCTCGTGTTCGACGCTCGCGGCCGAGGCGGACTGATCCTCGTCACCGACAAAGTCGCGCTCGCGAATACTTCGGGCGCTGAAAAAACGGTCGGCCGCGCTCGCGCGACGATTCGCGACGGCGCCGCTCGCCTCGACGACGGCACCCTCGCGGGCAGCATCATCTCGATGCGCGACGGCGTGCGCGTAATGGTCGAAAAAGCGGGCGTCAGAATCGGCGACGCAGCCGCGATGGCGGCCATCAATCCCGCGAATCTAGTCGGCGCGACAGATCGCGGCCGCATTCAGCTCGGCGCGCGCGCCGATCTAATCGTGCTCAGCCCCGCGCTGGAGTTGAAGTCGGTCTTCATCGCCGGCCGCGAGATAAGTTAGTCGCCGAGAACCTGAAGCATCGGGCACTGGTCGAGTTTCGATAAAAAGGGGGATGAACTTTTCAGCCTGACCCCCGCGGACTTTCTGTGCTATTCGTAGGGTATGCGTCAAGCTGCCCGTCACTCGCTCAACTCCGCCGGATCCTTTCCCACATCTCTTCACGGTCCGGTCCCCCTTCCCCTCTATGTCTAGCTGCAGTACCAAATTACCCTCGCCCGCTCCGCGGGAGAGGGAACGGCGTCCGCGCCTGGGGTGCGGGAAGGAGTTAGGGGTTAGGTTCCTTGGACGCCACGATCGATCAAAAACAAATTTCTGACGGAACGAAACTACCGATGGTAGTATTACCCTCACAGAACCACAACCTATGGTATGAATCACGCGCCTGGTTCCCCTTCCATCGAGGGAAGGGGTTAGGGGTTAGGTTGCCGGACGCATCATCAATCGGAGCCAATCGATGCCGCTGAACAAAGCCTGCATAGGCCGCGAATTTCCACCCGTCACGACCACCGTCACCCTCGACGCCATCCAGAACTATGCGCGCGCGTACAACGACGACAACCCCGCATTCTTCGACGCGAGCCGCCCCGGCGGCATCGTCGCGCCGCCAATGTTCGGCGTCGTCGTCAGTTGGGACGCCGTCATGAAAGCCGTGATGGATCCCGAACTGCACGCCGACCTGCTCCGCCTCGTTCACGGCGAGCAGGACATGGGATTTCCAAATCCAATTCGCCCCGGCGACGTCGTCAGCGCGACCGCGAAAATTATTTCGATCGAAACCAAGGCCACCGGCGAGACCGTGACCGTCGAGCTGAACGCCGCGAACCAGAAAGGCCAGCCGGTTCAGAAAACGGTCTTCATTGCTTTTATCCGCGGCTCCAGGAACCGCGATGCGGCGTCATCGGAACCGCGCGCCGTCGAGCCCGATCGCGGTGAGCCAATCTTTTCTGCGTCGCAAACCATCGACAAGGATCAGACCTACCGCTACGCCGAGGCTTCCGGCGATCGCAATCCAATTCACGTCGATGAAAACATCGCGAAGATGGCGGGCCTGCCAGGCATCATCGTGCACGGCCTCTGCACGATGGCGTTTACGTCAAAGGTCGCGATCGACCGACTCTGCGCCGGCGACCCGACTCGCCTGAAGCGCCTGCGCGTGCGCTTCTCCCGTCCCGTGCTGCCCGGCCAGACCATCACCACCAAAGTCTGGGCAGACAATAAAAGCGACCGCGACGGCCGCAAAGTTTTCGCCTACGAGACGTTCAATCCCGACGGCCAACCCGTAATCAAGGGCGGCATCGCCGAAGTCGCCCCCTGACTTTGTGAAAATCACCATCGGCCTCTCGCTCTCTCTCACCGGCGAATACGCGCCGATGGGCCGGCAGGCCGAAATCGCGATTCGGCTGTTTGTCGCCGATGCTAACGCCAGCAGCGCACTGCGCATCGGGGGCGAGCGATGTGAGTTCGCGCTCGAATGCCTCGACGACGCGAGCGATCCCGTGCGATGCGCCGAAATCTATCGCTCGCTATGCGCGGATCGCCGCGCAGGCGTAATCTTCGGCCCGTACTCCAATCGCCTCGCTCGCGTCGCCGCTCCCATCGCCGAGCAGTCCGGCCGCGTCTTCGTCAATCACGGCGGCGCCGGCGATGAACTCTACGACCGCGGCGACAAGATGGTCGTCGGAGTGCTCAGTCCCGCCAGTGACTATTTGCGCGGCTTCGTCCGACTACTCACTCAACTCAAGCTGTGGCGCAAGCGGGTCGCGATCGTAGCGTCGAAGTCGGCCTTCGCGCGCGCGGTTGCATCC
>JBAWCX010000715.1:0-6953 GCA_049590495.1 Binatus sp. (SeqCode) | reverse complement strand
ACTCCTTGAGAATTTTCATCTGGCCGGAGTAGTGGGCGAGTACGTCGAGGCTACGATCGATCGATCCATTATCGATCGCGATTATCTCAAAATCGGTGAACGTCTGCGCGAGCACGCTTTCGATCGCGCCCGCGACCGTAGACGCGGCGTTGTAAACCGGGATGATTACCGAAACCCGCGGCATCCTGCCGACCCCGACGGTCAGTTACGCGACCGCCGAACGGCCGGCGCCGGCGCGGTTACGCATGGAGGCCGCTTCGGTCCTCGGGCGCTTCCACGCCGAGAGATCGCGCCCCGTCATCCGCTCGAACGCTTCGACCTCGGGCCGGAAATGCTCGCGCACCCGCGCTTCCGTTTCAGGATCGAGACTCGGGAATGCCTCACCGCCGTCGAAGCAGAAGCGCCATACGCCGGCGCGCTCGAGCGCGCGCAAAGCGCGATGCCATCGATGCGCCCGCATCCAGTCGCGCGCGTTGCGCGCGTTCTGCGCGAGACGCTGGCTGCGCGGCGCGTGCGTAACCGCATTGACGCGCTCGGCTGCCGCGGCTTTCGCGTCAACCTTGACGGGCGCTACCCCGATGAAGCCGCAAATGCGATCGAGATAGGCCTGCGGATCAGCTTCGAGATCGTCATAGATGCAGACCAACACGCGCTCGGCGCCGAAGATGCGCTGCCACTCGGCCAGATGATGCGCGTAGCGGCTCGACTCGCGGATGACAGCGTTGCGCGCGACTGTCTCCTCGAAGCCGACTCGCGTCCACGCGTCGCGGCGCATCACGCGGTACGACGAGTACGCGCGGTCGGTCGGGTCGCGGAACGTACAGATGATGCGGCATTGTGGGATGTGTCGCGCGATTCGCTCGCGCGCCTCGGCCGAGCCGAAAAAGTTGGGATCGATCTCGCCAACGGGCACGCCGGCGGGACAGTTGCGGAAGTAATCGAGGTACCAGTCGATTCCCTTTTCGTAATGGCGAATGAAGAAGTCGGTCTCCTTCGTGCCTTCGGGAAGGCCAACGTGGCCGCGCAGCACCTCGTCGAGCCACGAGGTGCCCGTGCGCTGCGGTCCGACGCCGATGAAGTCCGGGAGCCTCGTTGAGGCAATCGCACTCGTCATCGGGCCGCGCGCTCCGGATCGGATGCGGTCGCATTGCTCGCCGCCGGCTTCGCGCGACGCTCGGAGCGCGCTTTGCGATCGGCGCGGGGCATCTTCCAGGCCGACAGGTCGCGCCCGATGAGCTTTTCCAGCGCTTCGACCTCCGGCAAAAATTGCGCACGCAGCCGCGCATCGAGCTCGGGAGTCAGCGACGGAAATTCCTCTCCGCGACCATAGCAGTATGCCCACACTCCGCGGCGCTGCAGGAAGTTCAGCAGGCCGTAGGCGCGACGATCCTGCAACCAGAACATCACGTGGCGCGCGTTCTGCGCGAGATGCCGGCTCTTCGGCGCCAATTCTGCCGTGTTCTCCGCGCCGCTGCGAAAGCTGCTCTCGTCCAGCGCGACGCGCCTGGCGCCGATGAAATCGGTTACCTTGTCGAGATATGCCTGCCGGTCTGCGACGAGATCGTCATACAACGTGATCAGCACGCGCTCCTTGCCGAACTTTTCCAGCCACTTCGGCAGGAAGAACGAGTACCGATTGCCGGCGGCGATCATGCTGCGCGTGGCGAGCGCCTCCTCGAAACTCGCGCGCGTCCACACGTAGCGGCGCATCAGGCGGTAGAACGAATACGCCCGGTCGACGGGGTCGCGAAACGTGATAATTATCTTGCAATCGGGAATGTACTGCGCGATTCGCTCGATGGCCGGCTCGGAGCCGAAATACGGGCACACTTCGCCGATCGGGCGCGCGCCGTCGGCGTAGCGGAAGTGCGACGCGTACCAGTCGATGCCGAAATTGTAGCGCTCATTCCAAAAGCGCGTTTCCTTGACGCCGCGCGGCAGCCACGCAACTCCCGCGAGCGCCTCGTGCAGCCAGGTCGTCCCGGTGCGCGCCGGCCCGATTCCGATGAAGCCGGGCAGGATCAGTTTTCCCGCCGCGCTCAAGCGAACCGCTCCGGCAATTCAATTTTGTTGATGCTGTCGACCTGCACTACATTCGCACTATAGCCGCTCGATGGCCGAGATCGAACGCATAGGTTATCGACTGTCATGGGAACGGTCGAGTGCGCGAATAATCGACATAGGGAGCAGCGTTCGCGCGATCCTCAGATATGTCTTGAACGCCGTGCGATCGTAAGAGAGCGAGCGAATCAGGCATTGGCGCGCGGCGGCTCGATTACCCTTCTTCAGTTCCGCGAGGCCGGTATTTCTGAGGATACGGACTTTGTGCTGGGTGTAACTCTGAAGAACTCCAGACGCGCGATCTCCATAGCGAGCCCGAATCGATCGCACGAACAGCTCGCCGCGGCTGTCCCGCCGGAGCACTTTGGGATACAGCGGCCCCACCGTGAAGCGCGTCAGCTTTTCTGGCGAATAGCTGAACTCGCCTTGCTCCCTAATCCGAATCCAGAAGTCCAGGTCTTCGCTGAATCCTTCCGCGAACCGCCCGCACTGTTCGTAGGCCGCGCGACGCATGACCACGGTGCTCGGCATTATCGGCCACAGCCGGCTCAGCATCTCGTCCATGGTGGGAGCGTGTGCTGTCGCCGCATCTACCGGCGAAGTGCCAAGGTCGCGTCCGGCGGTGTCCTGATTGCAAACATCCGTGTAGACCAGTACGACCTGCGGGGACTTGTCGAGAATCGCGATCGCCTTCTCGAGTTTAGTTGGCGCCCAGAAATCGTCTGAGTCCAACATCGCGAGATACTCACCCGTCGACTTTGCGATTGCGGCGTTGCGGGCGGCGCAAAATCCTTTGTTCGGCTGCCGAACGATCGCGATCCTGGAACTGAACCGTTCAAGTATCGCCGCTGTTTCGTCGGTCGAGCCGTCATCGACGACAACGATCTCGAAATCTCCGTACGTCTGCTCGAAAACGCTGTTGAGCACGCGCTCGATGGTCGCGGCGCCGTTGTAAACGGGAATGATGACGGATACGCGCGGCAAAAATGCGGAAACCTAAGGACTGGTCGCGCGCGCGACTGTCGATGAGCGGACGGCGGCTAGGTCGTCGCCAACGCGCGGCGCGCGCGGTTTCTTCCACGCGGACAGATCGATTGCGAGCAATTCCTCGAGCGCCTCGACCTCGGGACGGTACATCTCGCGGATGCGCGCTTCGACGTCGGGCGCCAGCGGCCCATACGGACGGCCGCCCTCGTACACGAAATGGCCCAGCGAACTGTTTCGAAACCACGTGGTCGCCCGATACATCCGGTGCGAAGTCATCCAGGTGATGATCTTGCGCGTGGTACGCACCAGCCGGCGACTCGGCGGCGCGGTCTCGACCAGGTGCACTCGCTCAGCGGCGCGCGCCGGATGAATCACGATTCGATCGATTCCGACAAACGCGGTTACCCGGTCAACGAACGCCTGCGGGTCGGCTTCGAGATCATCATACAGACCGACCATCACATGGTCGGCGCCAAATTGCCGCTGCCATGCGGCGAGATGAAACGCGTAGCGGTTCTGCTCGCGAAATTCACGATGCTTCTCCACCGCTTGCTCGAACGGCAGCTTGGTAAACGCGTGGCGGCGGAGCAGTTTGTAGAATGAATAAGAACGATCGACAGGGTCGCGGAACGTGCAGATGATGCGGCATTCGGGGATATGCCGCGCGATTCGGTCGCGAGCTTCCGCCGACACAAAATAGGTCGCGCACACTTCGCCGATTTTCATCGCGGGCGGACAGTGGCGGAAATAGTCGGCGTACCAATCGAGACCCCGGTCGTAGTGCTTGGAAAAAAAGTCGGTCTCCTTGATGTTGAACGGCAGCCCCACGTGGCCCTTCAACACCTGATGCAGCCAGGTGGTCGCAGTACGCGGCGGCCCGACCGCGATGAAGTCCGGGAGCCTTGATGGGAGCGCTGTTCGTCTTGCGGGAGACACGAGATTCAAGGAGCGTGGCCTCGCGATGGTCTATCCGGCGCCAAGCGCCGGCGCGTCGCGGCAATGACGGTCACGCTACCATCGCCAATATTTCATATCAACGAGGTGTCCGGCGACCGATGGAGGCGCTGTGCGGAATCGTGACAGGCCTGACTTGAGGGGCGATCGGAAGTCGAACAATTCGACAACCTTGAATCAAAGACTGATCGTTCTCGTCTAAAAGGCGCACTCGAATCTGCAACTGTAGCAAGACCGCCTGTTAACATTCGTCTTGCGAAAACCTTGGGGAGAGGTCTTCGATGCGCAAAGGATGGACAGCTTTTCTAGTTGGTGCTTTTTTCGTCACGATGATGATGCATCCCGGGGTCGCCCGAGCTTTCAAGTGTACCGACGTCACGACAGTTAATCAGTATATAAATTCGACGGGACCGGGATGCGAGGTAGTAGCTACGGGAGAGCCAGAAACCGGAACTTGTGTGGATGGCACCCAATTAACCGGCGGGGGATGCTCCAGCGATCCGGCCTTCACTCTTTTGAGTTCCGAACCTGTCGAGAGTGTCGACAAAGTGCGAATTTGGAGTTGCACCTACCAACTCCCGACCGTCGACGGCGTCTGCCAAGGGAGCAACCTAAGCTACACGATCACGATTACGAGTATTTGCTGCAAATAGGCGCTTGATGGCGGCGCTCATCCGTTGCCCGATCGCAGAGCGCGCGGAGCATCTTCGACAGTGCGCGGCGTCCGCGGTTTCTTCCATGCGGAGAGATCGATCGCGAGCAATTCCTCGAGCGCCTCTACTTCGGGAAGGTAGCGCGCGCGCAGGCGGTCCTCCTGCTCGGGCGTGAGCCGTGGGAACGGCTGGCCGCCTCCCTGGCAGAACTCCCATATGCCGGCGCGGTCCAGAAAGTTTATCGTGCCGTATGCCTGGCGGCCCTTGAGCCAGTACATCACGCGCGTCCCTCGGCGCGCGAGTTTGCGGTTGCGGGGCGCAAGCCTGAAGGAATTTATGTCGTCGCCAATTTGCGGCTTCTCGGAGAGCGCGATTCGCTCGACGCCGATAAAGCCGGTAACCCGATCCAGGTACTTCTGAGGGTCGGCGCGCAATTCATCGTAGATCGTGACCAGGACGTTCTCGCGGCCGAAGGTCTCGAACCATTTCTTGAAACGCGTCGCGTAGCGGCTCCAGCCACCGAGATCGGGTCGCGACTTCAGGACCTCGTCGAACGATCCACGCACCCAGGCGTAGTGAATGTTCATCTTGTAGACCGAAAACGTAAGATCGACCGGATTGCGCAGCGTGGCGATCACTCGACAGTCCGGCATGTGCGTCTTGATACGGTCGGGCGCTAGCGGATTTAGCAAATAAGGACAGATTTCGACAATCGGGCGCTTGCCGGTCGCATAACGAAAATGTCGCGCGTACCAGTCGATACCCTTGTCGTAAAAAGTGGTGAAAAACTGCGTCTCCTTGACGCCGTAAGGCAAATCGACGTGGCCTTCGAGCACGCGATGCAGCCAGGTTGTGCCGGTGCGCGGCGGGCCTACGCCGATAACGTCGGGAAGCCTCATCGCCAGTATTTCATACGAATTAGCCGTGGGGCGCTAGCAGAGGTCGGCGAGCGATTGCTCGAGGATCGTCATGCCCTCGTCCATCAATTCGGGCGACGCGGTCAGCGGCGCGAGAATCCGGATGACGTTGGCGTGAATACCAGCAGTCAGCAGGATCAACCCGCGCTCCGAGGCGCGAATCGCGAGGCGGCTGGCGAGCTCGGGCGCCGGCTCTTTGCTCGCACGGTCGCGCACCAGCTCGATTGCGAGCATCGCGCCGAGTCCGCGGACGTCCCCGATTAGCGGGAATCGTTCGCGCAGCACTTCGAGGCGTGCGCGAACCAACGCGCCGTGCTTTTCGGCGCGCGCAAGCACGTGCTCGTCGCGGAATATGTCCAGCACGGCGAGTGCGGCGGCGCATGATACAGGACTGCCGGCAAAGGTGCCGCCAAGACCGCCGGGCGCGACGCTGTCCATAATGGTCGCGCGGCCGACGACGCCCGATAGTGGAAATCCACCAGCCATACTTTTGGCAATCGTAATCAGATCGGGCTCGACGCCGGCGTGTTCGACGGCGAACATCCGGCCCGTTCGTCCGAAGCCTGTCTGAATCTCGTCGGCGATGAAGACAATGCCGTGGCGATCGCACAGCGCGCGCATCTCGCGAAGAAACTCGAACGGCGCGACGTTGAAGCCGCCTTCGCCCTGAACCGGCTCTATGATGATGGCGGCGACGCGCGACGGCTCGACCGACGACTTGAAGAGCGACTCGATGGCGGCGAGGCTCTTCTCCGTGCTGCCGCCGCGATACGCGTCGGGGAACGGTGCGTGGAACGTATCGGCGGGAAATGGCCCAAAGCCCGCCTTGTACGGATTCACTTTGCCGGTGAGCGCCAGCGTCATCAGCGTGCGGCCGTGAAATCCGCCGGTGAACGAAATGATCGCGGATCGGCCGGTCGCGTGACGCGCGATTTTAACGGCGTTCTCGACCGCCTCGGCACCGGTCGTGAGAAAGATGCTCTTCTTCGGCGCTGAGATCGGCGCGAGTTGGTTCATCCGCTCGGCGAGCTTGATGTACGGCTCGTAGGGAGTCACGCCGAAGCAGGTGTGAGTGAAGGCGTCGAGCTGAGCATGCACGGCTGCCATCACGCGCGGATGGCGATGGCCGACATTGAGCACTGCGATTCCGCCGCCGAAGTCTATGTAGCGGCGGCCGTCGGCGTCCCAGATTTCGGCGCCCGACGCATGATGGGCGAGGACTGGAATCGGTACGCTGACGCCGCGGGGAATCGCGGCGGCGATACGCTCGGACAGCGGTGATTTGATGCTCATAGTGGACTGAGTAACAGTTTCGAAGCCGCCAGCAAATCGGGAATTGACCGCGGGTATCGGGGCTGTATACTTCGGAGGGGATTTGGGG
>JBAWCX010000714.1:0-3859 GCA_049590495.1 Binatus sp. (SeqCode) | reverse complement strand
CCGCGACACCGGGCGTTCCGCCCTTTCGCAGCGCGTCGAGGTAACGCTGGAGGTCGCGCTTGCTGACGCGTCCGCCAATTCCGGTTCCGGGCACGCGACTCAGGTCGATACCCTCTTCCGCCGCAATTTTCAGCACGACGGGAGAAAAGCGACGCGGACCGCCGGCGTCAGGTTCGGCTTCACGAAGTCCCGCTCCAGCCCCTTGCATTGGCTGAGGCCGCGGTGCGAGCGGTGGAAGCGGCGCAGGCTTCACCGCTGGTTTTTCAGGCATCGGCTCCGCCTTCGGCGCGGCTTTCGGCGCGACTACTTTCAGTTTCGCCGACGTCTCGGCGCCCGCCGGCTCGATAACGGCGAGCGTCGCGCCGACCGGCAGCGTATCGCCTTCCGCCGCGACGATCTTCGCGATTCGTCCCGCGCCCGGCGACGGAATTTCCGTGTCGACCTTGTCAGTTGAAATTTCAACGAGCGGTTGATCTTCGCTGACGACGTCGCCTTCCTTGACCAGCCATTTCGAGATGGTGCCTTCGACGACGCTCTCGCCCATCTGCGGCATCGTTACGTCGATCGCCATTTCAATACGCCGCCAGGCTGCGGATCGCGTCTACGATTTTGTTGGTGCTGGGCAGAATGAACTCCTCGAGCGGCGGGCTGAACGCGACGGGTGCATCAACGGCCGCAACGCGGCGCACGGGGCCGTCGAGAAATTCGAATGCGTTCTCCATGATGATCGCGGAAACCTCGCCGCCGATTCCGCCCGTCAGCCGGTCCTCATGCACGACCAGCACCTTGCCGGTCTTGCGCGCGGTCGCGAGTATCGCCTCGCGATCTAGAGGCAGCAGGGTCCGCAAGTCGAGCACCTCGACCGCGAGCCCGTCTTCCTTTTCGACGATTCGCGCCGCGTCGAGCGACTGCCCCAGCGTGCCACCGTAAGTGATTATCGAAAGGTCGCCGCCTTCCTTGCGAATTTCCGCAACGCCGATCGGCACCGTGAAATCGCCCTCCGGCAGGTCTTCCTTGATGCTGCGATAGAGCCGCTTGTGCTCGAAGTACACGATCGGATTGCCGTCGCGAATCGAACTCTTCAAAAGTCCTTTCGCGTCGTACGGGGTCGCGGGCGCGACCACCTTGAGTCCCGGCACGCGTGTGAACCACGCCTCGGGATTTTGCGAATGGAACAGCGCGCCGTGAACGCCCGCGCCCGACGGAGCGCGAATCACCAGCGGACACGCGGCCTTGCCGCCGTGCCGGTAGCGCAGCGTCGCGGCCGTGTTGACAATCTGATCGAAGCCGCACGAGATAAAATCCGCGAACTGCATCTCGACCACCGGACGCATCCCGAGCACCGCGGCGCCGACTCCCGCACCGATGATCAACGCCTCGGAAATCGGCGTGTCGATGACGCGTTCCTCGCCGAACGCGTCGAGCAGTCCTTCGGTGGCTTTGAACGCGCCGCCCAAATCCGCGACGTCCTCGCCCATCACGAAAACATTCTCGTCGCGGCGCATCTCCTCGTGCAGCGCCGAATTGATCGCCTTAATGTACGTGACTTCCATGATCAGCGGTTGCCGTTGGTCGAAGAGTTGGTCGAGTTGGGAGAAATCGGAGCACCCGGTGGCGCGTAAATATCTTCAAGTGCTTCTTGAGGTTCTGGCAGCGGGCTGCTTTCGCCGAAATCCACTGCCGCCTGCACGGTCTTGTTAACGCGTTCGTCGATCTGTTCGCGGATGCGCTTGATGTCGTGGCCTTTCTTTTCGAGATAAAACTCGAAACGCGGGATCGGGTCGCGGCTCTGCCATTCGATCAGCTCTTCCTGGTCGCGGTAAAGCGCCGCGTCGTGCTCGCTATGCCCGCGGTAGCGATAAGTCTTGCATTCGATCAGCACGGGGCCCTCGCCGGCGCGCGTCTTCGCAATTTGGCGCTCGCTCAGCTCGAGCACCGCGAGCAGATCGTTGCCCGAGCATACGTGACCCTTGAAGCCGTAGGCCACCGCGCGATCCGCGACGTCCTCAATCGCCATCTGCTTTTCGAGCGGCGTCGAGTACGCATAGCGGTTGTTCTCGCACACGAACACCACCGGCAGCTTGTGCACGCCGGCAAAGTTCATCGCTTCATGCACGTCGCCGCGCGAGGCCGCGCCTTCGCCGAAAAAGGCGACCGCGACGTTCGGATTCTTTTTCATTTTGAATTTCAGCGCCGCGCCGACCGCCACCGGCAGCGACGAACCAAGCATCGAGGTCGATCCGAAAACCCCGTGTTCCAAGTCGCCGCCGTGCAGAAACGAATCCTTGCCGCGCGACAGACCGGTTTCCTTGCCCATCAACTGCGCCATCAGGCGGCCGGGATCGACGCCGCGCATGATGAACACGCCCATGTCGCGATGGATCGGCGCAGTGAAATCGCCGTCGTGCAGCGGCGCGCAAATTCCGGTGACGATCGCCTCCTGTCCGGCGCCCGAGTAGACGCCGCCGAGGATTTTGTTCTGGCGATGCAATCGCGACACGCGTTCCTCGAACGCGCGAATCAACTTCATCCAGTAGTAGAGCTGAAGCTCGTACTCGACGCGTGGTGCGGGCTCGACCGCGCCGCGCGCAACATTGGTTTCGGGCATCTGGGTAACTCCGGGTTCGCCTATCCCGTTCAGCCTAACTCCTGCGGACGAGCGGGGCAAAACGTTTTTGTCTCAATCGCGACAGTCATTCCAGCAGCTTCCGTACGCGGTCCTTCAATGTTGAATCGCCCAACAGCAACAAGTTGGGCAGACGCAGCGTGAGCTCGATCCAGTTGCGATCGCGGCGTCCGACTTCGCGCAGCATCGCGAGGCCGTCGTCGATTTTGCCAAGGCCGAGCAATGCGATCGCGTGCCAGTAGCGCATTTCAGGATTGTCGCCGATCAGCCGCTCAGCGGTGGTGAACTCGCGCTCGGTCGATTCCAGATCGCTGCGCCGCGCCGCTTCGTCGCCAAGTCTCATATGAATGTATGCGCGGCGGATGGCAACGAGACGGCGAATCTCGACCAGCGGCTCGGACGCGTCGTCGACGCGAAGATCAAAGGTCGTGTCGTGCCAGGGACGGCCCGTGCTCTTCGCCTCGACGATCAGAATCGCCGCCGATTGCCGCCCGCGAATGTCGCCGCCTTCGGCCTCAGCCGCGTCGAGTGCGGCAAGCAGTCGATCGACCAGTTCGCCGCTGGCGCCGCGGTACGCCTCGGCCATCGCGGGCCACACCGAGTTCTTGAGCATCATGTTGGCCTGCACCGAAAATCCGTCGCCGACGAGGTGCCCGGCTTCGGGAATCGTGGTCGAACCGGTGTGCGCCGCGACCTGTCCCTTCGCGTCGACCATCGCAACTTGCCGCACCGCTTGCATCGAATCACTGGCGACGAGACCCCCGAGCGTGTCGAGCGCGCTCTTGCCGGCGCGCATCAGATCGAGGCCCAGCTTCCCGTACGCGGGATCTCCGAACGCCTGCGTCGCGACCGCGCCCACTCCCGCTTCCGCCCACGTGACGACCGAGCCGGCGGAGAAATAATGCGACTGCACGGCAACGCCAAGCTGCCCGGTGGCAGGATCACGAGCGACAATCGAATAAGTGTGAACGAGCGGATCGGCGGTCGGCTTCATTTCGCCTCCTTCTGCAACTCGAAACGATTGTGGTATTGCGCCCTCAAAAGTGCCACCGGAATTTCGCGCGCATCTGTCACTTGAATCGCGTATATGGTTAAAGCGTGAAGCCGTCCCATGCCGCCGCACTCGCGCTGATCTTGGTCAGCATATGCGCGTGTTCGAGAAAACCGGCGGTCGGCTGGTACTTGATGACCCCGCCTCAAGCCACGGACAGGCGAGGAATTCCTCTAGTTGGA